>LXRJ01000173.1 GCA_001684025.1 Candidatus Glomeribacter gigasporarum
TAGGTAAAAAAGCACAAAACACAGCAGAGAGAAAGGGCTAAATCTTATAAATATGTCACTCCGCTTCACTAACTCTCCTTCGTTACATTTATCTGCAAAAAATTTTGGGCTTATAAGGCCAATAATCATTGCTGCGAGACAAACTGAGGCTATAATTAAGAAAGAAAAAGAGAGTATCCACAGAATAATACGCACTAAATTTCTCCGGAAAGCGGAGGCGATTAATACTTGGAATAATTTGATAGTTGAACACTACGGCATAAGCTACCCCGTCTTTTTAGATGATGAGCGCTTATTGCGCGTGATTTGCGGTATATGTTTAATAATTTTGCCGTCTGGTGTTTCTATCTGCACCACTGCTTCAAGATCATCTGCATAAGAAAGCGCTGATCCTGATCCTCTAGAAACTTCAGCATAGCTTCTAACCGAAGCAGCACCTTCAATAAAACCTCGCACAAATTCGTCTAATCGCTGCTTAGCTTCAGGTGACAAACGATCAATATCATGACGCGGGACACTAAAAGGCCATGCTTGCTGCGCTTCTTGGACAAGCTGGCGTTTCTGACTCAGACTATTACCGTTTTTTACGCTTTTCACATCCTGCTCTCCAAACAAAAGCCATCTCTCAGATGTTTGTAGCGCTTCTGCCACTGCTTTTAAGCGCACCCTTTTAGGCGCAGTTCCACCTTCCCTTTCCCATTGCTGAATTGTTTGCCAGGCCTGTACTGGGACGAGTTCAGCAAGCGCCTGCATTGAAAGGCCCAATTGCTCACGGCGCTGTCGGATTCTTTGGTGAATGCTCATAAGGTTAAATCGTATGCGCTAGTTTTGCTTGCGTCACTACAGAAATTTCTTGCATTACCAATTTTTCTTGTATAAACTTGCGTGTATGAATGGAATCGAAAAAATTATTAAGTACTTCGGCGGCCTTTCTAGGGCGGCGCGCGCTCTTAACTTAAGCGGTTATCAAGTTGTGCAGCAATGGCGAGCAACAGGGCGAGTTCCACCTGAACACTGTCCTTACATTGAGCGACTTACAAGCGATGCTGTGCGCTGTGAAGAACTGAATGACCGTGTTGACTGGGAATATCTACGTACAACGCCTCCCTCCATCGCTCCACCCCCTTCCAGCGCGCCCGGTTCGGGGCGGGAGTCGGCGTGATGCCGCCAGGTGACGGGGTATTGCGACTGTTGCGGCGTGTGTGCGCAAGAGAGTGAGCGCGCACGGATGAACGAATTCGCGTTGACGAAGCCGAGCGGGGCGGCCATTTGCAAGTGTTGCGCGGACAACTGCCCAAACAAGAGATTGAAGGGCAAGGCTTTGACGAAATGGATACCGGTGGCAACGGGTATGTATATAGCGGGCGGGAACGCTCACTTAACACGCAAGGAAATATGATCATTCAATGCTGTGAGTACACCTTGGAAGTTCAAATCAATGACTGGCCACTGATGCTGGCTATTCAGTCGCTCTTGAAAATGGCTGAACACTCGCCTGAGATGGTTTATGGATTTTTCGCTCAGAAGCCTCATCGCCTGTCCAGGATTGTTCAGCCGCGCAATGTGGATGGCTCTACAAAAATGACAGGCGTTGTAAGGGTAGACATTGAACCTTCGAAACTTCTGCAGGATTTTCTGTTGTCGCATTGTGCTGATGCTTCTGTGAAAGAGAAAGATTTAATGTCAGAAGGAATACCTGCACCATGCTAGCAATTGGCCTCTGTGACGATAAAGTGGATGGGACATGCAGGCCCCGCTCTTCCGCTTGTGCGCGTGAAATCATAAGACTCCTTATTAATAAGCGTCTTCTTACCCTCCTGCGCACACAAGATACAAACGCGCGTCGGTTCAGCGCCCGATTTCCTCACGGTTCTAAAGTCCTCCAGAAAGACGTTGCCGTATCCGTCGATGCACCGTTGATAGTTTTCAAACCCTGGAATGTGATGACCCAATTCATTGTCAAGCCGTTTCTCAAATTCGGCATTCTTTTTAGAAAGGGTCGCATTCTCCGAAACCAAAGCGTCATGGCGCGCATGGAGTTCCCGGACTCGGCGCAACGGCCCACACAACCAGCGCCAGAATGCCTTGATGTACTTGCCAGCGAGCGAAGCGCTGAGGCTTTTAAACACACTGAGAAAGAAAGCCCCAATCGTTTCCATAAAAATTTTCCAAAATCTGAGTGAAAGGCGGCATAAATGTCTATTTTGTTCCCACAGCCTTTAGCTGTGCATGCGTTAACTGACACACGCAGCCGGATCGCACTGAACTTTGATCTCCCGCTTCGAGCTGAAGAAATTTATCTCCCCATCGTTTCCGACGCTGGCAAAGATCATGACAACTCTGTGGTGATTGGATACGCAAAGCTTCGCCGGCTCATTGCTCAACAGCCTGGGTTAGCCACATTTTCAGTTGTGGCGCTGCGTTCGGCAAATGATCCGCCCCTCTCTGAATTAATTTGTGAGCGATTGCTTGTAAGGCCTCGTCCATGAGCGCGGCCTATGTTCGAGCGGCGCGCAAGGCGGATGTGCCGCCTAACCCCAAGCGCGTGCTGTGCGCGCGCTGCGTGCGCCAGCACGTTGAGCCGTATTGGCGCGATGAATCTGAAAAGGCCCATTGAATAACGCCACCCAAACTTGAGCATCTATCTCTCTGTTAAGGACATTTGAAATGGAACTGAACGCTCGCCAACGCCGAATCGCATCCGAAGCGCTGTGCAGATGGATGACTGAAAGATTTGAAGGCCACGCCAAGAATCATGGCGAGGACGTTTTGAACACTTTCAGGGAAGCGCTTGTGAACCCGCTTCGATTGCTTAA
>LXRJ01000174.1 GCA_001684025.1 Candidatus Glomeribacter gigasporarum
GGAGTTBGTGTGGGAGCCGTTTTGCGGCTCAGGCACGACGATACTGGCGGCGGAACGCACCCAGCGCCGCTGCTACGCGGTCGAGATCGCACCGGCCTATGTGGATGTCGCGGTCAAGCGTTTTCAGCAAAACCATCCGGAGGTGCCCGTGACGCTGACGGGCAGCGGTCAATCCTTCGAGGCAGTGGCTGCTGAACGGCAACCGGAGGGCAAGGCGGCATGACAGCGCTGCAACTGGAACACTGGCCGCTTGAGAAGCTGCTGCCCTATGCGCGCAATCCGCGGGTGAATGACCCAGCCGTCGATCAGATGGCGGGCGCGATCCGGGAGTTCGGATTCCGTATTCCGTGTGTCGCCAAGAGCACGGGCGAACTCGTTGACGGCCATCTGCGGCTGAAAGCGGCGTACAAATTGGGGCTGGAAACGGTGCCCGTGGTGCTGGCCGACGAACTGAGCGAGACGCAGATCAAGGCGTTTCGGCTCTTGGCGAACCGCTCCGCGAGCTGGGCCGAATGGGATGAGGAACTGCTGGGGCTAGAATTCGCCGAGTTGCAGGAGACCGGCTTTGATTTGGGATTGACAGGCTTTAGCGCTGACGAATGGGACACCCTGCTGGCGGGTGAGCCGGAACCCAAGGCCGGCCAGACCGACGACGATGCCGCACCTGAGATGCCCGCGACGCCTGTTTCACAGTTGGGTGATCTCTGGGTCTTAGGTGACCATCGACTCCTGTGTGGTGATGCGACGCAGGTGGAAAGCTATACCACGCTGCTCGGCGACGCATCGGTCGATCTGATCTGGACCGACCCGCCCTACAACGTCGATTATCCCAACGTCTCCAAAACCCACCCGGCCTTCAACCGGAAGCGGCCGATCCTGAACGACCGACTGGGTGTACGTTTCCAGGATTTTCTCGGTGAAGCGCTGGCCTGTATGCTGCCCCGCTGCACGGGCGCGGTGTATATTGCGATGGCTTCTGCCGAGCTGGATACCCTGCAAGCGGCCTTTGGTGCTGCCGGTGGTCATTGGTCGACCTTCATTGTCTGGGCGAAAAATCATTTCACGCTGGGGCATGCCGACTATCAGCGCCAGTACGAGGCAATCCTGTACGGCTGGCGGGAAGGCGCGCGCCGACACTGGTGCGGCGACCGCGATCAAAGCGATGTCTGGTCGATTGACAAGCCGGTGAAAAACGATCTGCACCCGACGATGAAACCCGTCGCGCTGGTCGAACGGGCGGTTCGGAATTCCAGCCGTCCGGGCGATGTCGTACTCGATCCGTTTTCGGGTTCGGGCACGACGCTGATTGCGGCGGAGAAGTCGGGGCGCGTCGCGCGGCTGATGGAGCTGGACCCGAAATACTGCGATGTGATCTGCCAAAGGTGGAAAGATTGGCGTGGAGAGCCTGCGAAACGCGCCTCGGACGGGCAGACGTTTGAGGCGCTTAAACCTGCAGTACAGCCCGATCCGCCGCTCAAATGTCCAGACGTTTTAGATCACGATAGAAATTCTCATGTGGACCAAACGTTAGAAGCTTGATGCTTTCCTGATCCAGAATACGGTAAGCCAGTAAACAAAGCTGATTCGTGAGCCGGAATTTGTAGACACGTATGCCAGACAAATCAGCGACCTTGGCTTCTCCAAGGGTTGGGTTGGCCTGGATCGCGTAAAGTGCCTGATCAAGGTCTTCCTTTTGAGCGCGATGTAGTTTCTTGACAGCGCGTACAAAGGTCGGGGTGACCAGCAGGCGCATCAGTTGAACTCATACTCGCCCACGGTTTCTTCTTGATCGGCCATCAGGATGTCACGAATAAGCGCATAGGATAAATCAGCGTTTTCCTCCGCAATTCTGCCAATCTGCGACCAGTATTCGATCTGTTTAGGAATGGAACGATGCTGGACATAACCGTACTGCTTGGCCTGATCCACCAGGCTTTCTGAAAGTTTCACATTGACTGACATCGCAAGCCTCCACGCAATTACTTGTTCCAATATACTCCAAAAGGTAACTTTATGGAACCTCATTCAATCGCTTGAGAAGGCGTGAACGCTGCCGTCTCAGCCTGAACCCGGTAAACCCGAACGCCGCCTATTTTCTCGGCGTGCAGCGTCAGACCAAATTTCCGGATCACCGTGACCAGTGCGCTGCGCACGCTGTGCCGCTGCCAACCGAGCGCCTCGGCGAGTTGCGCAATGCTCGCGCCCTGAGGCTGCATCAGCATCTCGATCAGCGTTGCCTGTTTGGTGCAGGCGCGTGAACGGGTAGGCCGGACCACAACCGGCGTATCGGCGACACGCATTTCGGCCTCCGCCCGCCAGCTCGCTTCGTCGTCAGCTGCGGCGGCCGCTAGGGCGTTTTCCGCTTCGGGCGCAATCAGGGAGGCAGGCGGCTCACCCTCAGAAGGGACGGACGCTGCCTCGTCCCCGCAGGGTGGCGTCTCAAGGGTCGATACATTGTCTGGCAGATCCGCGTGAGGAGACGCTGGCTGGACGGCCGTGAGGCCCGCGTAGGTCAGCACGTCGTGATCGCCCTCGTTGCGGATCAGCGCCCGTTGCCGCAGCGCAGCCAGCACCGCGTCCGCAGCGCCGCCGCGCACATGCTTGGGAAAGGCGTCCACCCGCCCGTCGGGATGTCTTGCTGCGGCGCGGAGCACAAAGCTTTGGGTATCGGTCAAGGAAAGCGTGTTCATTTCATCCTCCTGTTTCTAACAAAGATGGGAAGCCTCAGTACCGCGCTGTTCGGGCCAAAAGCCAAGCCCAGTCCACGGTTGCAGCGCAGGTTTTTCCAGGTTGAGCC
>LXRJ01000212.1 GCA_001684025.1 Candidatus Glomeribacter gigasporarum
CCAAGTAGAGAGGTGGGGTGCCACTTAGCACTGAAGATTTGGTGCCATTTATCTCTGAAGGTCACATCTATATGAAATACTGATTAGTAATTATTATTTTCCTTTCCTTTTGATAATAATGTTTTTTGTTAATGAGGCGCTTTATAATACTATTAATTTAAAAAGTTGAAATATTTATTAATTTAAATAGATTAGGAGCAAAATTTCAAACGGAAGATACCATCTTCTATTGTTTGAAGCAATTCGATAGTCTACTGGGCTGGATTATTTCCCTCTTGTTTACTTTCTTAAGCTTTCTTTTTTGAGGTTTTTCAAACATGAGAATGCTACGGCTTTTCTTTTCGATGATGTTGACGGGAACAGCTGCGCTAGCAAGTACCACACTTACTATCCAGAGTGCCGAAGGCGGCTTAGTTACTCCCCATCTATCTGCAACTATGATACCGGAAAAGGCTGCTATTACCCTACAAAATACCCCACCATCAAAACGTATTGTCATCACTTTTGATGATTTGCCTTTTGTTAACGAAGAGTTATCGATCAACGAAATTCAAGAGAAAACAAAGGCTTTGTTAAAAACCTTGAAGAAACATCATGTGGAGGCGATTGGTTTTGTCAATGAAGATAAACTCTACATCAAGGGGGAAATCGATGCTCGCATCGGCCTGCTTGATGCGTGGCTGGATGCTGGAATGGAATTAGGCAATCATAACTTCGGTCATTTGGGATTTCAGAACACTCCGCTTGCTACTTACGAAGAAGCAGTCCTCAAAGGTGAAACCGTGACACGCTGGCTATTGCAAACTAGAGGACAAGTACCGCGCTATTACCGTCATCCCTATACACAAACCGGCCCGACCCCCGAAGACAAAGCAGCATTTGAAGCCTTCTTGACGCAACATGGTTATACCGTTGCGCCTGTTACTGTTGAACATGATGACTTCATTTTTGCCAGTGTGTACCGGGACGCTCAACGCCGTGGTGATCATGCACAGGCCAAACGTGTGCAAGCAGCTTATCTGGCTAATCTGGAGCGTGCATTAGATACGTTCGAAACAATGAGCCAAGAATTGTTTGATCGACAGATCTCTCAAATTTTGTTACTTCACGTGAATTGTCTGAATGTCGATAGCCTAGATGTTCTATTTATCCGCATGAAACAGCGGGGGTACCGATTTATCCCGTTAGATGAAGCTTTGTCGGATACCGCTTACACTTCAACAGATGGTTATATTGGAAAATTCGGGCCTTCGTGGCTGCGCCGTTGGGCGGATGGCTTGGGTAAGACACTTTCAATAAAAGGGCAGCCGGATCCAGAAGCGTGGGTTATGAAAAACTATGAAGCATTGCAAAATCAGTAGCTGATTTAAGTCTTATTCTGTTTGAGAAGTCTATCATTCCTGTCTGTTCTATATGTTGCGCATAATCTTGATATGGTTGTAAGAGACATGATTAGTTTAACAACCGATAATGGTAATTTCACAGCATAATACTTTAGCAAGGTCGTCGCATCAAGATGAAAAACCTTAACCATGACTTAGCTGTGTTAGGGGGCTCAGCTCACTCCTTCATTACTTCTGTGTGTCATTATATAAAGAAAATCCAAATTGAAGATATATTACAGGTAGCTTCGATTATAGAAAAAATTAGAGTTAGTAAAAATAATGTGTATATCTTCGGAAATGGGGGTAGTGCTGCAACGGCTAACCATATAGCGAGTGATTTTTCAACAATACTTGGACAGGATGGGGTTTATCTTAAAGCATATTCTCTGAATGCCAACCTGAGTACCTTCTCCGCTATTGCAAATGATTATGGTTATTCCAAAGTTTTCTCTTATCAGCTTCGCACTGCCTTGAGGCCTGACGATGTTGTTTTTGGAATTTCAGCGTCAGGTAACTCACCAAATTGTATCGAAGCTTTATCCTTAGCAAAGGAATATGGTTCAATAGCAATAGGTTTACTTGGTTTTGATGGCGGCAGTATGAAGAACCTTTGTGATTACTTTGTCCATATTCCTGTAAAAGATTATTTTCTTGTAGAGAGTATCCATCTAAT
>LXRJ01000075.1 GCA_001684025.1 Candidatus Glomeribacter gigasporarum
CCGTTGCTGTAATTCGCGCAGCATGACCGGCGCAGGCAGCCAATGAGGATGCGCTTGCGCAATCCGTTCACGCAGATAATCTTGGTAGGGCGCGAGCTTGCTTGGACGCGAGGCGCGCCTTTTATAGTGCCCACTCCTGCTGTCTCGAAGATGGCGCCGTACCGTATTGCGCGATATACACACTACCCCAGCAATCTCGCGTATCCCTTTGCCCTGTCGGGCCAATACTCTGATTTCCATTCCTTGCTCCTGAGTCAACATAGCGGCGGACAAAGCCATCAAAACTATCCCAGGGGTCAGTTTTCAATTGTCGGAATGGGTCATTTTTACATTGTCGATAACATATGCACAGGATTGTTGATGAGGCAGTTTGTAATATCCACCGTGCGCAAGAAGTATAGGGCCATTTATAAATAGCTGCGCTTTAAAGATAGGGTTAACCACGGATGACAGGAAAAATGAGCTAAAGTAGAATATAAACCATAAGGTTTATATTTAAACCACAAATTGAAGGCACTAGCCTTCACGTCTACTGTTCATAACCGCTGGAAACAGGCGCTCTCCGAGCTTAGGCTCAGTGCTGAAGGCCGTGTGGATGCCTCATTTCTATTGCGTGCAAAAGAGATTGCCCAATGCATAATGGGTGACGTTGCTGATTTTTCGGACGAACTGAATCACGGCGAAGGTTATGTAGTACTCACTCATACACCTTTGGATGCTTCTTTGAATATCACCGAAGCCGCTATGCCTGTGCAATGCATTTCGGCAGCGGTTTTACTCGGCGTGACGCAAGCGCTGGGTTTTGCGCCGTATGGGTTTAAACAGGAAAAGAATGGCGCTTTAGTCCATCCGGTTAGGCCGCTGCCGGGCAAAGAAAACAGTACTTCGAGTAACGGTCGTGTAGAGTTCACTTTCCCTTCAGATGGCGCTTATCTACCGCGCGACATTTGGCCTCAAACATTGTCATTGTTGTGTTTGATCGACCAATCACGGACTGCAACCCGTCTGGCGCCGCTGAACTCTATGATGCTGTATTTGGACCATGCCGCAGTGCACACCCTGCAACAGCCCGTTTTTAAACATATTCCTCCAGAAACTTTCGATATAGACGGACACGTTGCAACATTCGGCCCTATTTTGGAGAGCGTAGGCGAGCGCCTGGAAATCAGAGTCGCTCTGCATAGTTGTATTTCAGAGATCGCGCAAGCTCAGGCCGCGCTCGATCAGTTGGAGAATGCGGCTCAAAAAGCAGCAGTGATGCATACCTGGCGGCCGGGCGCTATGCTCATTTTTAACAATGCTTTATGTCTTCATGGACGCGGGCCGATTTCCAGCATACGCTGGCTGCAACGCTGCTATGGCACCAAGAATATGCGTCCAGGGACAGTCGTTGATCTGTGCCGCCCGCTCAAAAAAGATTTGCCAGCCAACCGCTGAATGGGCGCGGCTATGGCAGCGGAGATTCCAACATAATGATTGAAATATTAAGCCGCGCCCTCTTTCTCGTATCGATAGCCGGCATTGGCTTTATCGTCGGACGGCGTTATACCCTGCATCCGCGGGAGATTTCCATCTTATTGATCATTGTGATTGCGCCATTCGTGATTTTCACCTCCATTTTGCAGGCGCCTCACCCAGGTCGCTATGCCATTTATTCAGTGGGCGCTTATGCAGCGGCTTGCGCTGCAGCGAGATGCGCATTGGCGCTCGGCCAGCGTTTCTGGCGCGATGGCAGTGCGAACCTATTCGCGTTTATCGCTGGAACCGGCAATACAGGCTATTTCGGTTTGCCGCTGGTGATGGGGCTTCTTAATGAAGAAGGCGTTGCAATCGCTGTATTTATTCTGCTCGGCATTGCGTTGTATGAGTTTTCTTATGGATATTACTTAACTTCGCGCGGCCGTCACAGTATCAAACAAAGTCTTTCCAAAATCATCCGTTTACCTATTCTGTATGCGGCGGCGCTCGCGTTACTGCTGAAGTGGTGGGGACTGGCATTAAGCGATCAGGTTCTTTCCAGCCTGAATCATTTCAAAGGCGCATATAGCGTATTGGGCATGATGATCATTGGCATCACATTGTCCACGGTCAAGACATTTTCAATCGATTGGCGTTTTTTAGGGCTCACTTTGGTTTGGAAACGCATTGCATGGCCGACTGGAGCAATGCTGGCGAGCGCGCTTCTGCCTATTTCCGGCGCAGCCAAAGCAGCGGTGCTGCTCATGGCATGTGTCCCCATTGCCGGCAATACGGTGGTGATTGCAAACGAACTGAACGTGCATCCTGAAAAAGCAGCCTCAACGGTGATGGCGAGCACGGTACTCGCCATCGTCAGCGTCCCTTTAATTTTAAGTATGCAAATAGGAGGCTTCTGATGCTGCCGGTATTACAAAATCTGCAAACCTTATTTGCCCAGCACAATGTGGATTACCAGCTCATTTCTCACCCGCCGGCGGGCGCGTCGGAAGAGGTTGCGCATGCGCGTGGAACGGAACTGGGTCAAGGCGCCAAAGCGCTGGTGTGTTGCGTCAAACTGAGCCATAGTCAATCCAAATATGTACTGGCTGTACTGCCCGCCGATCAACGCATCGATTTGCAGAAGATCGCTCAGACGTTCAATGGCAAAAAAGCTTTTCTGGTTGAGCGCGATAAAGTGCAGGATTTGACCCATTGCGAAATCGGCGCGATTCCGCCGTTTATGCTGGATTCCAAACTTGAATGGGTCATAGATCCTTCCTTGTCTGAGCGTTTTGATGAAATTGCGTCTAATGCAGGCAGTCTGGAGCATTCCATCAAAATGCGTGTGCAAGACTACATCCAGCTCGCTCGCACATTACCGAAACAACCTGTGCTAAAGGACATTCTAAAAATGGCATAACCGTGCAGGCCGTGAATCAAAATTAAACGCCCCTTCTTCCAGCTTCTCCCGCGCCGAACAGGTTGTTGATACAACGCCCGCAGAGCGCCGGATGCATAGAATCGGCGCCGACATCGGCTTGGTAATGCCAGCAGCGCGCGCATTTGGGGTGAGGTGAAGGCAATACCGTAATGTCCTCATTGTCTGGATTGGATGCTTCGACAACCGTTGCCGCGGACGTCATCAGCATAAATTTCAGGTCATCGCCCAGACGGGCGAGCGCTTGATACCGTGCGCCATGCGCGCGTACTTCAACGTGCGCCTGCAGTGACGAACCGATTCTGTGCGCGGCCCGCGCCGCCTCCAGCGCGCGGATCACGTCAGCGCGAACGGTGCGCAGCGTGTGCCATTTATCCAGCAGCGCGCGGGCGTCTGGAATGGCTGGATACTGACCCCAGAGCTGCGTAAAAATAGACGACGCGTCTAGCTGAAATACTTGCCACGCTTCTTCGGCGGTAAACGATAAAAACGGCGCAATCACGCGCAACAGTCCATGCGTGATGTGGTGCAGCGCCGTTTGCGCGGCGCGGCGCGCGGGCGCATTGCTGGCCGAGGTATACAGGCGGTCTTTCAGAATATCCAGATAAAAACCGCCCAAGTCTTCCGAACAGAAGGTTTGCACTTGGGCAACCACGGGATGGAATTCGTAGCGCTCGTAGCGCGCGCGCCATGCCTGCTGAAGTTGAGCAGCCAGCGCAACGGCGTAACGGTCGATTTCAAACCACTGTTCGACCGGCTGCGCATGCTGCGCGAAAGAAAAATCGGATAAATTGGCGAGCAGGAAGCGCACCGTATTACGAATGCGCCGATAACTCTCGACGACACGCTGCAAAATCTGGTCTGAGATGCACAGTTCGCCCGAATAATCGGTCATTGCCACCCAAAGCCGGATCATTTCAGCGCCGAGCGACTCGGCGATTTGCCGCGGCGCCATCACGTTGCCGAGCGATTTCGACATCTTGCGGCCTTCGCCATCAACCGTAAATCCGTGTGTGAGCAACGCCTTATACGGCGGCTGGCCGTCGAGCATCAGGGCGGTCAGCAACGAAGAATGGAACCAGCCGCGGTGCTGATCTGAACCTTCCAGATATAAATCCGCCGGCCAGTTGAGTGCATGCTGGTGCGAGCCGCGCAGCACATGCCAATGGGTCGTTCCTGAGTCGAACCAAACATCGAGCGTGTCGCGGCTTTTAATATATTGATCGGCGTCATCGCCAATCAGGGCGTGCGGATCGAGCGTGTGCCAGGCGCGAATACCGTCCTGTTCGATGCGCGCCGCGACCGCTTCGAATAATTCCAGCGTGCGCGGATGCAGCGCGCCCGTTTCTTTATGAATAAAACAGGCAATCGGCACGCCCCATTGGCGCTGCCGGGACAACGTCCAGTCGGGTCGATGCGCAATCATTTGCGTCAGCCGCGCTTGTCCCCAGTCGGGATAAAAGCGCGTCTGCGCAACGCCTTCCAGCGCCGCCTCGCGCAGCGTTTTGCCGCCGCCGTGCGGCCTAATGTCCATTCCTGCGAACCATTGCAGCGCTGCGCGGTAAATCAGCGGTGTTTTATGCCGCCAGCAATGCATCGTGCTGTGCGGGTGTCGTTCGACGTTAAAGAGCGCACCCGCTTTGTCAAGCGCGGCAACAATATTGGGATTCGCGTCCCAAATCGAACGTCCGCCGAATAACGGCCAATCTTCTGCATAACGCCCATCATCGCGCACCGGATTCGGGATATTACTATCGGCCAACCCGTGCGCTTTGCAGACATTGAAGTCTTCGATGCTGTAGGCCGGCGCGGCGTGAACAATGCCGGTTCCAGCCGTGAGCGTCACATATTCGGCTGGTTGGACGGGCGCGCAGCGGCGGTAACCCGAATGCGCGCTTGCCAGCGGATGTTCGAATGGCAAGCCCGCCAACGCGCGGCCTGACGCAGACGCCAGAATCCCGCCCTCAAGTTGATACGCCTCTAGGCATGCACGCACGCGCGCGCTCGCCAGAATCAACAATCCGCGCTTTGTCTCGACCAGGCTGTAGCGAAAGTCGGGATGCAGATTCAGCGCCTGATTGGCCGGAATCGTCCACGGCGTCGTCGTCCAAATCACGATCCAGCCGCGTTTTTCGGGCAGGGAAGTTAAATTAAACGCCTGCGCAATGCGTTCCGGTTCCGTGAACGCAAAGCCCACGTCGATGGCCGTATCAACCCGATCCTGATATTCGATCTCCGCTTCGGCGAGCGCCGAGCCGCAATCGAAGCACCAGTTGACCGGCTTTAAGCCGCGAAACACATAGCCTTTTTCAAAAATGCGGGCGAACGCGCGCAGCGTGTCGGCTTCGTTGTTGTAATCCATCGTGCGGTACGACGCATCCCAATCCGCTAGGATGCCTAAACGCTGGAAATCGGTTTTTTGCCGCTCGATTTGCGCGTTGGCATACGCGCGCGCGGCGCGCTCGACCTGATCTAGAGGTTGGCCGCGCCCGAGTTTTTTTTCAATCTGGATTTCGATGGGCAACCCATGACAGTCCCAACCGGGCACATAAGCGGCGTCGAAACCCTCCAGCGTGCGCGCTTTGACGATCATATCCTTCAGAATTTTGTTCGCGGCGTGTCCCAGGTGGATGTTCCCGTTCGCATACGGCGGCCCGTCGTGCAGCACGAACCTTGGCCGTCCCGCGCGCGCGCGCCGGATGTGTTGATAAACGCCGCATTTCTGCCATTCTTCGATCCAAACCGGTTCGCGCTTAGGCAGATTGCCGCGCATCGGGAAAGGCGTATCGGGCAGATTGAGCGGGTAGGGGGATTTACTTTTATTCATGATCGTTGTCAAAGAAAGCGCGCGCCTGTTCGACATCACGAGCAATTGCAGCGCGCAGCGCATCAAGGCCGGTATATTTTTCTTCGTCGCGTAATTTTTTTAAAAATTCGATGCGCACCCGCGCGCCGTAGGCATCTCCGTCCCAATCAAGCACATGCGCTTCAAGCAGAATGCGTCCTGAATCATCGACGGTCGGGCGCACCCCAAGGCTCGCAACGGCGGGCAGCGATTCGCGCGCCAGTCCATGCACGCGCGCTACGCAAATGCCTGCGAGTGCAAAACGCGCGGGCGCGATGCGTAGATTGAGGGTTGGAAAGCCCAGCGCGCGGCCGCGTTTTTCGCCGTGAATCACATGGCCGCTGATGCCATAGGCGCGTCCCAATAACGCGCGCGCCGTGTCAAGATTGCCTGACGTTAGCGCCGCGCGAACTGCTGAACTGGAAATGCGCGCGCCGCATGCGTTGGCAATCATCATCTGTTGTTCGACTTTAAAGCCGAGGCGCGCCCCTTCTTTTTGCAATAGAGTGAAATCGCCACTGCGTCCGCGCCCGAAGCGGAAATCGTCGCCAATCAGCATCCAGCGCACGCGTAATCCGTCCACCAGAACGCGTTCCACAAAAGTCTGTGCGGATTGTGCGGCGAAGCGCGCATTGAAGTGTTCGACGACCGCGTGCGTCACGCCGTGTGCGCGCAGCGCTTCCAGTTTATCGCGCAGCAATTGGATACGCGGCGGCGCGCCAGCCGGATCGAAAAATTCGCGCGGATGCGGTTCAAAAATCAGCGCGTATGCTGGAAGGCGATGCGCGGCCGCCACTGCGCGCAGCCGCGCGAGCAATGCCTGATGGCCGCGGTGCACGCCGTCGAAATTACCCATGATCAGCGCGCATGGCCTTCGATGCGGTGCGTTGGGAAGGCCTCTAAAGATTTTCACACCGGATACGCTTAAAAAGCCAAAAATTATGTCATATCGCTGTCCAATCCGCTTTGAATTGCCTAAAACAGCGCCGGATACGCTTGCATTTGCGCTGGACGGTGCTGCGCACGCGGTCGCCGCGGTGCGCGCAGGCAGCGCATTGCCCGCTGCGCTGAGTGCGATCTTTACGCAGATTGCGGCGCCCGCTGCGCGCGGCGCGATTCAGGACCTTGCCTATCGGACACTGCGCGCGCTCGGCCGCGCCGATGCGCTGATGGCGGCGCTGGTGCGCAGGCCGCCC
>LXRJ01000103.1 GCA_001684025.1 Candidatus Glomeribacter gigasporarum
AGCAGACCGAGTGCACTTGAAAAACAACTCGATCGGACAATGCCGGCAATTGCTTTAAATTCCCCTACGCTCTAATTTAACCACTGTCGGATCAAGTCTTGGCTATTACACCTGAATCAAGCAAAACCTGCGCAGACGCGCCCGCGCGTCTGGCTTTTTCGATTAAAGCTACGGGCGTGAATAGATTACTCACAGTCTGATTCCTTCTTCAGCGATGTTTTGAAGTAAAGCCGGATTAGCGTAGTTTTCCAGATGTTCCCATTCGTCGAGCCACACCGGCAACGGCGAGATATTGATCCCTGTCTCCAGTAACACGTCAAAAGCAATATCAGACATTGCCAGTGCGGTTTTTAAAAGCCGTTGATGCTCGCCTTGCAAAAGCACGGCGACATCTGCATCGCTATCGGGGCGATGTGTCCCACGCGCGCGACTGCCGTAGACAATGGCGCCTGGCGATATCGAAGCGGCCAGCAATCAAGGCGAGAAAACGCCGCACTGCTTCTTCAGTCTCATGGTCAATTCGATTCATGTGGATGTTCCTGATGCTTGACGAGAGGAAGCCAGACGTTTGAGATTATCATGTGAGGCATTCGACGCGTCCATTTTTGAACGATCCATGTCTTTAGCGGCAGGGTGGCAACTCGCCAGGAACGCCATCATCTCAGTGGCATCTTTTGTGAGATAGAACTGAGCCATTTTCTGGTTAAACGTCTCTGCCTGAGCGGCTGGAATACTAATCGCATCGATGCCGGACGACATCAGTATCCCATTCATCATGAGTCTTGCTGTCCGCTTGTTTCCATCAAAGAAGAATTGCTGCAGCGCACCGAATAGGAAAAAAGCGCACCCTTTTTCAAAAGGATGCGAGATGCACTCATTGATCGCGCGCATGCCATCCACGAATATTCGGTTCAATTTCGGCGCACTCTTCTCCGTTGGAAGCGGCGTATACCGCCCTTGCTCGCCTAAACTCACATCCGGCGTATAGCGTGTTTCCTGACCTTCGCCGCGGAAATGCCCCCATTCCAGCGCTTCATTACGTGCCACTAAACGATGCAAAGCACAGAACGTTGCCTTGTCCAGTTTAAATTCACCGTTTTTGACCCATGCGAGCAGGCGTTTCGAGCTCGCGATCAGATTGAGAATCTGTTCCTGATCTGACAGTTTGCGTCCTCCGACAGTGATACCGTCCATCAGCGTTTTGACTTCCACAAAGGTCAAAGGATTGCCCTCGAGAACGCCCGCATCCCACACAAACTCGGGCAACATCCGATGGAACCGGAAGCACGCTCGATCGATCGAATGCACAGGGATTTGGATCGGGACGCGTGTCCTATCCCACTGAAATCCAAGCGCTGTAAAAATATTCATGGGGATAGGGCTTTGAACAATTCACGGCCGAGCAACCGCAGGTCGAAGCGAGGCATTACTCACCTTTTTCCGCCAGATGGGTGGCGCTTTTATGATCCCTTCTAATACGAAACGCTTTGCATCGGCAATATGTTGATCTTTCTCGGTCGCCAAAGCGACTCTTTGCGTTTCTGTAAACGGCAAATAACGAAAAGCGGAGGATAAATATGCATCCAGAAAAGCGTCTTTCGCCAAGCATTCATCACCCAATTCATAAAACGCGATCATCCCGGCCAAATATCGGCCTTTGTCGAAATCAACGAAGGACATCAGCGTTCACCGTGCGAGATCAGCGGAATATTGCATCCAATTCGGGAAGTATGTTTATTGGCATCGTAGAAGGGCTGTAGATAAGACAGCCGGATCATCAAAAAGAACGATTGATTGACTGGGCCATCCAGTATATTGGTTGCTTCAATCAACCGATCAAATTGCGCTTCAATGAATCCGGGCGGCCTTCTGCCTGCGGCGGCAAATAGGAGGAACCATCGATCTCAAAACCATCCGGCGTATAGGAACGAATCATGCCGCATTGATCTGCTGCCAAAAAGTGCCGAGAATTCGGTACCAAGGTATTATCTGCAACGAGGGTGTGAATCTGTTTAATCGTATCGGCTGTCAGTGTCAAATGGGTCAGCATCAACTCGATGGCATGTTTG
This sequence comes from Candidatus Glomeribacter gigasporarum, assembly GCA_001684025.1. Lineage (GTDB taxonomy): Bacteria > Pseudomonadota > Gammaproteobacteria > Burkholderiales > Burkholderiaceae > Glomeribacter > Glomeribacter gigasporarum_A. The sequence goes on from LXRJ01000103.1 coordinate 2,070, forward strand.
TGGTTCAGAATCATGGCCGCCTCATCGAGCGGCTTGTGTTCGTTGCGCTGTCCGTATTCGACCAATGTGTGTGTATCCAAATACGTATAAGTATTCCCTTCCAGCCGTGAGGAAGCCCACGATAAATCAATGAGTAATTTGCCGACCTTCGCCTTCGGATAACCGCTTTCTCCAGAATATACAATCTCCATTAACCGTTCACTTTCTTTCTCCGAGAATGCGTTCGTAGGTTCGAGCAAGTCCGGTTGATAACTGACCAATGGGCGACTGAAGGCAGGTACAGCGAGATATTGATGCAGTTGCTCGAGGTATAGGCAGGATGGATACGCATGGAGTGTTTCATACAGCATACTGTGTTGATGTGTAGACCCTATTTTAGGTCTCTACCTTACTCGCCGGCTGCTTGATATTGGCTTCAATACGGTCGAATAAACGATCCAGCTCCTGAGATGACATTTCTTCAACCGGCTTCGTCCATTTCAATTGTTCCGAGATTTCTGCTTCGGTGCGCTGCATCGATTGGAGCGGCATTTCATTGCCCAGCGCACGTTCAATCTGGACAAACATCTGCGCGGTTTCCTCGGTAAAGCCGATCACCGTGTCATCCCTGCGCTGTTTGGTAAACGCCTGTCCGTGAGAGGCAGCTGCCGATGGTTGTGGCGCAACGCTTGTGCTAGATACAGGTGCGCACAGCGGTTCAGACTCCGTAACAGGATCAGCAGACGAGGCTTCAGGCAAAGAGACTTCTTTTTCAATCGTCTGCGGCTCACTCGTTTGAAGCAGGAGGGCATCAAGCGCAGTGTGAGCAGCAGGATCAGCAGTGGATGTGTCAACTGTTGTCGCTTCTGAGAATAGGCGTTCCGATTGCGGCGCCTCAATTGGAGGTTCAACCGCCTTTTTCTCCTGCAAAGGCGGATCGTGATACGCAGGATTGCGCGCCATCGTCTCATTATTCGCCTCAACATTCCGGCCTGATGCGGCGGATATCTCAGCCGGTTTCCAATACCGGCCTTGTGCATCCGATGTATGCTTGCGCACCGCGCGGATCGCCGCAATGTGCCGCAATGTAATAGGCAATACCGCGGTTAATTGGCGTCTCGTTCGGATTGAATGTCTCAATCTGCCGATAGGTCGCCCGAATCGCATCGGCGATGGGGTCCACGATACCAGGATAGTGGGGCGCTTGCTGACTTTGGATGATCTCCATTATTCGGTCTATCGTCTTAACCTGTGGATCGCCTGCATGGCAAGGTGTGAGCTTTCCAGTCAGCGCCTCAAGCGTAGGAGTACCAACCTGCAAAAAGCGATTCAGCCGGAAAGGCAAATCCGAGAATTTGGCCGAATGGAACCAGGTGAAACTGCGCGCGCGGATGACTTGATCTTTAAAAATCAGCACGCCTTCCATTTCTTTAAGCGCTTTTAATTCCTGCAATTCGATCCGGTCGCGGCGCTGGATCGAACCGCTGAGGTTTTGCTGGTAGTTCGTTGCTGTCAAGGGATTGACCGAACCTTCATAAGAGCCGGTTTCAACAGTGATGGCTTGTCCAGCCACCTTTTTAAACACATCGAGCGTTTTGTCCGGATCTTCGAGCGCCAGGGTGTATTTGATCTTGGTATTCGCAATGATCGAATCGACTTCTTCCTTGTTTTCGCCTTTCGCCATCGCGGCAAAGTCCTGACCTGCGGCGATCATCATAAAGCCGAGACTGCGCGCCTGTGCGAACATTAACGCGATGCCTTCCGCAAAATAATATCCAAGCTCGTCCATTGTAATGATGTACGGCGCGGGCGGGTTCGTCGCTTTGGTCGCGATAATGTCCGCATACGACCCTTCGAGCGTATGCCCCAGATTCATCGCCATCATCAGCCGAATGATCGAGATCACCAATTTATCCAGGTTGGCTGCCTCCTGGGACGACTTTTCAAGCGTGGGGATCATCACGACCAGAATGCGCCGGTTCAGCAACACGTCCATCATATCGACTTCGGAGTATTTATCCTTGAAGATATGTCCATACGTATCGACCAGCATAGATAAGGTCCGTGCATATTGTCCGGTCAAATAGCCGTGTTGATCCCAGACCGTCTGCTCCCATTTGTTGGGTTTGTCAGCCAAATCCGCTTTAAAGCCCGGCAAGCCCGTTTCCAGATACGCTTTGATCGGCAAAAAGGCGAATTCTGGAATCTCCCCCTTTTTGCCTTTCAGGTAGAGTTTCACCAGATTCGGTAATGCCAAATACTCGCGGATCACGCCAACCGATTTTGCCTGAACCGGTCGCACCCATCAGGAGCATATGCGTGCGCGCATCCGAATTCGTCACCCAGAGTTCTTTCATATGCTCAGCGGGGTCCGGTGAGCGCTGATTGCCGAGATAGAAAATACCCTCGGCCTCGTGCTGTTCAATGCGCTCGCCGTGCCCATTCAATGTGCGCTTAACCACATCCAGCGAAGGATCGATCCCGCCGAGGTCATGCGGCATGCGCATCGGCAGACCCTGCCGCTGCCGGCAAAACCAAAAGTGCAATCCGATCGACGCCAGCAGGAGCGCAAGCCAGACACAGGCCAGCAGGATGGCGCAGAATGCAATTCCAAGTCGAACCTTCGCATAATGGCGCGGATAAGCCAGCCATGCACCGATGCGTTCAGAGAACGGGCGCGCATCTAGCGTAATTCGGTGTTGTGAAAGTTCCTGCTTGTCAGAAGCGCCGTAGGATGGCATGTTCAACGTGGAATAAAGCGTTTGCGGGGATTGATGCGATGACGCGGATCCAGCGCGCGAATGGGAGGATCACCTACCGTCTTCGTTGGGCTGCCTTCTGAAAGACGTTCACCGAACTCCGTACAATGCGCAAGCAAACCTAAGCCGTCTAGTACCGCAAGGTGATTCAACGCCGCACCGCTTTCGGATTCGGAAACCGGTTGAGGCGGCCTTGAGCGGTGTTTGCCCATATCGGTGCACTTTGCTTTATTGGGTGTATTCATTGGACAAGCAGAGTAAAGGAGTGCGTTGCATATAATATGTATATTATATAAAATGCGTAAAATGATCGATCACCTCAACCTGCCCAGGCATGCGCTGATTGATCTGATGACGTCAAAAGTCGGCCACATGGTCACGCGGCGCATTGATCAAGCCTACCGTGTGCCTCCCAGCGCACCCATCGTTCGCGATGCCGTAGCCCGCATGGTCAAATGCCTGAATCTGTGACTCAGCGTGTAAAACTTTCCAGATATGGGGAGGAAACAGCGTGCAAAAGTTTCCACGCTG
>LXRJ01000146.1 GCA_001684025.1 Candidatus Glomeribacter gigasporarum
GGGGCGGGTACAAYCAYCCCGGCAAHYCCGCCACTAGCGTTAAACGCGCTCTGCGCATTCGCAATCCTAATAGCGGTTGGCCTCACGCACGCCACAGCGTGTGAACAGGCTCTAAGCTAATTTCGTTCAAATTCCAGTTCCACCGGCGCGTGATGGGCCGCCATCACCTGCTTCATCCGGTCACGATCGAGCGCATTTTCCCAAGCAGAGATAACAATCGCCGCTACGCCGTTGCCAATGATATTCGTCAACGCCCGGCAGTCGCTCATGAAGCGGTCAATGCCGAGAATCAATACCATGCCTGAAAGCGGAACCGTTGGCACGACCGCGAGCGTTGCAGCTAACGTGACAAAACCTGCGCCGGCTACGCCGCTTGCGCCTTTTGATGTCAGCATGGCGACTGCCAGCAGGGTCAACTGCTGGGTGAGCGTCAAATCGATATTCGTCGCCTGGGCGATGAACAATACGGCCATTGTCATATAGATATTCGTGCCATCGAGGTTGAACGAATAGCCCGCCGGCACAACCAGACCGACGACCGCGCGCGAACAGCCGAGCTTTTCCATTTTCTCGATTAATTGGGGTAATGCCGCTTCGGATGAACTCGTTCCCCACACGATGAGGAGTTCTTCTTTAATATAGGCAAGAAAACGGAAGATAGAGAAGCCCGCCGCCCGTGCAATTGCGCCAAGCACGAGGGTAACGAACAGGAACGCCGTCAGATAGAAGGTGCCAACCAACTTGATCATCGGCAATAGCGAAGCAATCCCGTATTGGCCGATGGCGAACGCCATCGCGCCAAACGCGCCGATGGGTGTGATCTTGGCAATGATGCGCACGATCCCGAAAAATACTTGCGAAGCATTTTCAATAAACGCTAATACAGGCCGGGCGCGCACGCCGAGCATTGCCAATCCGCTGCCAAAGAGGATGGCGACGAGCACAATTTGCAGCATATCGCCGCTGGTGAACGCGCTAACCAGCGTATCGGGAATGATGTGCAATAAAAACTCGGCAATATTTTGATGCTGCGCGCGCGCCGCAAAAGAGGCCACCCCGCTAGAGTTAAGCGTGGCAGGATTAACCTGCAGACCCGCGCCAGGTTTGAGCAGATGCACGGCAGCCAAGCCAATCAGTAACGCCAAGGTCGAAATGCATTCAAAATACAAAAGCGCCTTGCCGCCAACGCGCCCCACTCGTTTCATATCCTGCATTCCAGCGATGCCTGACACGATCGTACAGAAGACGATCGGTCCAATCACCATCTTAATTAATTTGATAAAGGCATCGCCTAGCAGTTTCATTTGGACGGCAGTCTCAGGCGCTATCATTCCAAACACGACGCCTGCTGTGATGGCGAATAACACTTGTATGTATAGGGTCTTCGTTAGCTTTTTCATGCAGAGAGCGGGCAATATATTGCGCCTTTAAGTAATCGAGGGTGGTAGAGGACCGGGCAATGTTTTAGTTAGAGTTAGCCTGCTTGACCAGAAGTCATTTTGATATCAGAGGGTATGGAGTGCATTTTGTGTTCCCGTGAATAGATTGCAGACTGTCGTGGCCGGTACCTTAATATTGGCGGGCGCTTAGGTTGAGGCGCAATCGCCCTATCGTTAGTAAATGTTACGCACTGACTCCCCTCACTCCAGCCCCTCCGAAGGGAGAATGGATGCGTTGCATAAAACCGTAGACAGGCTCCGAAGTTATCAGAATGGTTCAGTGAGGCTATGCTTCACCTGGAAAAGAACACGGTTTAAGTGCTTGAGTCCATTTTTTAAACTGTATAGGATAAAACTATATTTCTCAAGAGATATTTCAGAATTTTTTAAACCAACGAGATCATCTTAAAAAGGGCCATGACATCCATATGCTGAAACAACGCACGCTTAAATCAACGATGAAAACCGTTGGCATCGGGCTGCACTCAGGCCGTAAAGTTGAATTAACGCTTTGGCCCGCGCCAGTCAACACAGGCATTGTCTTCACGCGCGTGGATTTGGACCCGCCCGTCGATATTGCGGCTACCGCGCAGTGCATCGGCGATACAAGATTGGCTTCCGTACTCCAAAGAGGTAGAACGCGCATCTCGACGGTCGAGCATCTGATGTCGGCGTGCGCGGGGTTGGGCATTGACAATCTTCGCGTCGAGGTCACCGCTGAAGAAATACCGATTATGGACGGCAGCGCCGGCTCATTTGTTTTTCTGCTGCAATCCGCCGGCATCAAAGAGCAGAACGCGCCGAAGAAATTCATCAAAATTAACCGCTGCGTTGAAGTGCGCAACGGCGATAAATTTGCACGGCTTGAACCATACTTTGGTTTCCGGCTCAAATTTACGATTGATTTCCATCATCCCGCGGTAGACAAGACCCGCCAGCAATTTGAAATGGATTTCGCGCATACCTCTTATATTCGCGAAATTGCGCGCGCGCGCACCTTCGGTTTTGCGCATGAAGTTGAAAAAATGCGCGCGCTTGGCCTGGCGCGCGGCGGCAGCATGGATAATGCAATTGTGTTGGATGAATACCGGATTCTAAATAATGACGGGTTGCGCTACGATGATGAATTTGTCAAACACAAAATGCTCGATGCAATCGGCGACTTGTATCTGGCTGGCCATCCGCTCATCGGCGCATATGCCGCGTATAAATCGGGACACGCGCTGAATAACGCGCTGCTGCGTGAATTATTTGCGCATCAGGACGCATACGAAATTGTGCGTTTCGAGGATCCCAATGCCGCTCCGAGCGGCTTTGCATTCGAGCCGCAAATAGTGCTTTCATAAGCACTTAGATTACTGTAAACGTCATTTCATCTTTATCTGCGCTAAAGAAATAAAAAAATAGCGCGCGCTCTTCATTGCTTCAATCATTCTTTTATTTTTTTACATTTTGCCATAACTCCAATCAATTTCTTACAGAGTTCTTAAATAGGAGTCAGTAAACTCCTAGCATCTTTTTTAGATCAATCCGAGTGTCAATCGGATAGATTGGATTTTTAAATCCTTGTCTTTTTAAAGGAAGAGAACGATGTGGAACATATTGAGTACGCCTGTGAATTATTTTGGATATGGAAATCAAGCGGAGATGCAGGGTTCAAATATAAAAGTGAGCGCAAATATTGAGGATGATTTTGTTCACTTAGAGAATCTGACTGCCAAATCTGAAATTAAAAGTGAAATGCTACACCTTAGAGAAGAAGTGCTCCAAGTCTATGCTCATTTAGTAAAACATTTCATAATAAATGGAGAAAAATATGAAACTGCTCTTTCCATGTTCGATAAAATAAATGATCTTATTTTTAAACTAGAAAAAGTATATAGCAATAAAGAAGATTTTCTAAATACTGTTGTAATGCCCCAAAATGAGTTGCTATTAGAAGAGGTAGCAATGGAAA
>LXRJ01000151.1 GCA_001684025.1 Candidatus Glomeribacter gigasporarum
GCGCTAGCCTACGATGGACAATAATTTACCTCACTTCATGTAGGTTTGGTTAGCGCTTATGCGGGCCACCCGCCCATCGATCTGTTGGCAAAAGCCGTCGGGTTGGAGATGACGAAATGGTGGAAACCGACGCGCAAGAGCTATTTCGACCATGTGACCAAAGCGCGCATTCAGCAGGTGCTACTTGAAGCGCTGCCGAAAGAAACCTATGTGAATATAAACCTGATGAAAAAAGACGTGGCCGCTGAAATGGCAGAACGGCAATTGGCACAAACGCCTTGGTTGCCAGACCTCTTAAGCCATCCTTCGATTTAATCGCAGCAAAAACGAGACGCCGTTTGGCGGCGTCTCCGGTGCTTTGTTTCAATGCCAAAGCAAAGCGGAACATCTTCAAACCTCGATAGAATCCGGCTCGCTTTGATCAATCAAAAGCCGCTCAACTCTGCAAGATATTGTCCTTTTTAACTTGTGCTTAGCTTACATAGGAGATTGTCCATGTCCCCAACAATTAGCAATGATGACAACCTGATTAACGCGGATGAAGTGATCGCGCGTATTGAAGAACTGAAAAAAGCCAGCAAGAGATCGAAGCGGAACTCGACACCCTTAAACGTTCAACTTCGCATGATGCGCATGCACGTATCGACACCTTGAAGGAAAGTCAACAGGATATTGAAGCAGAACTTGAAGCGCTTGAATCTGTGGTTGAACAAGCCAGCGCCTATACTGAAGAGCAAGAAGACATCGTACTGATACGTGATTCATATTTTACAGAATATGCGCGAGACTTAGCGAAGAATACCGTCAGTCTTCCAAACGATGATCCATTGCTGTCTTGGGATACGTGGCCGCTCTCGTGTATCGACTGGGAACGGGCGGCCCGCCAACTTCAAACAGACTATAGCTCTGTCGAGTTTGATGGCGTGACATACTGGGTGCGGTGTGAATAGAACACCGCACCCTCACTTCTGTCAGAGAGGCGGGTTCGCTCTCAGCGCGGCGGCCCGATGGATTTTCCCTTCCAAGCCAGAGCGCGTCCCCCCCACTTCGCTGGGGTCGGGCTGTCGCGCTGCGCGTCGAGCCTGGCTGCGCCCGTCTCGCCTCTTCTTCATCCCCACCAAGCGGAAACCCTGCTTCACAGGAAGAAATGAGATGGAAAAAACCATAGCAACCGATTTTTCTGAACGCGTGAAAAGCGTCAGCATCGACACTCTGCTTAATCAACGGGCGGCTGTGTTAGAGCGCATCGAACAAGCCATTGTATGGCTGAAAGAGGCGCAGCAAATCGCCGAGGGCGCGCATCTGAGCTTGCCTGATTTTAATATCAACTATCACGGCACAAACAGAGGCTTTCCTATCAATAGCGTGCGCTCCAAGAAGGAAGACATGATCAACTCCGTGAGCAACGTCATCGATGCCGAAGCATGGGGATATTTGATGAATGAATCCGGTTTGCGTAGCCTAATGGATGCCAAGGCCCGGAACGATTGGGACGAAGCACTGTACAAGGGCGACTGCCTCCCACTGACGCGAGAAAACATCCTAGCTGCTTTCGAGCAGTTATACTCGGCACGCGCAGAGATGTTTGAACGGGGCGTATTCAATGTGTTCCGCCGTCTTTCAGAGAATGACAAAACCCATCCGCCTTTCAAATTGGGGCGGCGCATCATAATCGATGGGTTGGCTGACATCGTTAACGGCAACAGCAGGTTCACGTGCTTTCGTTACCGTTCTCTTGAAACACTAGACGATCTAGCGAGAGTATTTCATCTGCTTGACGGCCAACCGGAACCCGATCATCGGCACGGCATGGGCGCGTGTTTAAGAGCGGCGGCGGATGCCAGAAAGCGCGAATGGAGCGGCCCTTATTTCTCGGTGCGATGGTTCAAAAAGGGAACAGGTCACTTGACGTTCGCGCGTCCTGATCTGATGGATAAGGTCAATCTAATTTTAGCTAAACACTATCCCCATGCTGAGCGGCTGATCAGCAATAGCCACTTTTGACCTGCAATCAAAGCGGCCGCACTCGCTGGGGCACGGGCGGCGGCTTTTACAGCCGGATGGCTTGGCACGCTCTTCATTTGGCGATCTAGCCGCCGAGGGTTCACGTGGCTCAGTCAATAGATGGCCTTTGCTATCCGGACTAGTTCGGCGTCCATCAAGCCAGTAACCGCCTTGATTAAGCCTGCCCCTCATTTGCCAGCCAACAGTTTTTAGCAGTTTCCCCTTTTACTGGCGTGTCAGATTTCCGGATGGCGAGCTGCATATAAAACGTTCACTGTACTTTGCACCCCCTATCCCCTAGGAGCCCATTCACTGAACAGCCTATAGCGGCTGTGCCGTTTTCTCAGAATGGGGCCATGAGCAGCCCTTTAATCTTCGAGCGGGCTATTTTTCCTCTTTTCGGCGGAATGTCCTCTCACCCTTCCACTTTCATCCATTGCCTCATCGCCCGCTGATGACGCGCGTGCGCGGTGCTGCGGGTCGCATTGCTTATTTTGGAGCGTGCACGTTTTTCCTGCTGATACGCGATGGCTCTTCAAACAAGCGTACTTTGCGGCGTGTTTGAATCGTTAAGCCGTTTTCTCTCATTTCATCGATGATCCATGATATCTTGCCAAAGCAGAGTTGAATTCAGCCAGTCATTCAGCCTATTACATATGATCTTGATCAAAAACCTGTTTCGTCCACTTGGGCCTTCATGTGTCTTTACCCGRCTAAACCGATGATGCGCGGGGCACGCCCCGCCCCCCGTAAAACCTGCCACACACCACGCAACTCCGTTGCAATGGCCCAAACCCAAGCAGGGCAAGGGGTTGAGCGTGACTCCACCGAAGCGAACGGGTGACTCCACCGAAGCCGGCTGATACCACCGAAACCCTGATAGAGCCTGGAGCATGCCGCGACCCAAAGGAATAGGAAAGGGGCCAACCCAACAATTTAGCGTGCGGCTCGATGAAGAGACGGCTGCGTTTTACCGAAAGCAGGCGAACATGCACGGCATGAGCATGGCTGAGTTTTTTCGTCACACGCTGATTCAAGGGGTGATTGCTGAAACCGTGCACGAAATCGAAACCTGCTTAAAGCATACCGTCGCCGATATTCGAGCCAGCGCGCCGCAGGCCRGCTTRACCCTCATGCCCGAAAAGGCGCTGCTCTCCCTCTTCACCAGCGAAGCCTTGTTGACCGCCATTGTGGAGTCACGCAGTCCACAGCAGCTTTACGAGGCGCAGAACAGGGCTAAACTGAAGCTCAAGCAAATGAAAGGCGAATAGATGGC
>LXRJ01000171.1 GCA_001684025.1 Candidatus Glomeribacter gigasporarum
AAAAGGGGGACTGTGTTTCCATTTAACGGTAAGAAATGCCGTTTATCCTTTGGGGCTAAACCCCCCACCCCTCTGATTCCATCTGCTATCGTCCAAATATACCTATTGTTTGATTAATCAAAGTCTTAACTTCCTTATCCCGTGTGTAGGATAAACTCACCCGTTAAGTGAGAGAGGGACTCCCTCTTGGATAAGTAGCTACCCGCTACAGGATTCGAACCTGTACCTTGCTATTAGAAGTAGCTTGCTCTGCCTTTAAGCTAAGCGGGTCTCTTATTAGCTTATGGTCTTCCCTTGAGCCAATTCCATTGCTGAATTCCCAGGACACTATATTGCCGGGGGGAATTTTAAGGCCTGCGGGGGTGGGCTTCTCTGAAGCCCCCCCGGCCCGCTTTAGGGCCGCCTCTGGGCGGCCGGCAAGAAGAAAACGAAAGAACCAAAAACTCCAAAGAGAAGTAACACCAAAAATAGGAGGAATAAGACGAAGAGAAGAGGGCTACATTCCAATACGACCCTTCATTGACGGAGGGCGACAAGACGTTGAAGATCCGACATAGAAGCCTTACGGATTCGTGTAACGGTAAGGACTGCTCCTTACCGTGAGCATTCGAGTATCGTGTAGAAAGGATGCCATACCGCTCAAGCAAAATCCCTCGGAGTAAATATACCTCATCAGGGCTAAACGAATCAGTATAGATAGTAACTACAGCGTCACGTTGGGAGTATGACCCATCGGAGGCAAGCCAGTAACCAATAGCAATAGGAGTGAGTAGGTAAGCAAGATTATCCGGTAGAACTTGGATGTTTTTCCCATCGACCTGTTTATACCAGAGCTTGTGTAGACTAGTGAAATGAGGCAGAGTAAACGTTCCGAATTGGTAAGACTGATGGCTGTCGCTTGTAAAAGTTGAACAATAAGGCGGAGCTCCTACCCTACCCTACCCTACTATTCCAATGGAATTTAACCTTGCCCGCCAAAGGCGCGAAACACAAAGTGCTTGTCCTTCATACAAGTTCTAAAGTGGGCGTCAACCCCATTGAGACGAAGACAACCATCGCCTCCTTGGATAAACTGCCCCAAGGGCAAAGGGAACACCCTAATTATGGACTCTTCTCTACCCCTTCTGATAGATAATATTCACATTATTTAGCTACGATTAACATGGTTACCATTAAGATGACCAAAATGGTCACATCAGGTAGGGATGGGATATAAAGGATAGGATATGATGAATCATTGTCATTCAATTTCATTTGAAGCTCTCCTAGGCAACTACGTCGCTGGGAGGGAGCCAGGGTAAATCAAGGTGAGAGGATATGAGAAGGAGTCGAGCTAATGATAGCGATGATTTCATTTTGGTTGCTTATCCCCTTCCCTTCCCTTTGGTAACTACATCTTAACATTCTCATTAATCATATCCACCCTGAGTCTATCAACCCATTCCTCTCATGAAGTAGGATAGATTGTATCAGCCTCTGCCTCTTTTGTCACCCCTAAGGGCTCCTAGGAGGATGGTTAAAACCATTTTATATAGATGCCCTAATATTAGAACTAAGCCTGCACCCTTATTTAACTTCAGAATCTATCTAATGGGGGTTATTTTAAGTAGCTACTTAGTAAAGAAGAAGAATTAAGTGTACACGAGATAAGACTCCAGATAAGAAGGGAAGAGTTCCATTATTAAGAAGGGATAAGGTGTGAAGAAGAACCAAACCAAGTTCTTAAGTAGCCTCTTCATTTCCTCCCAGATTGGTGGTTCAGCATGCAGTATATCTACTGCATGGTGAACGTAAAGAGGAGACTCAGTTAAGGTAGTTAAAGGGAGGTAGAAGAAATCAAAGGTATCCGAAGCGGGATGGCAGGTTAAACCTGGGGATGACCCTTGCCAGGTTCGAACTGGCGTTTAGGCAGTGAAGTTGCCTTGTCCTTGACCTTCTAGACGAAAGGGCCTTCCTGGGCCTCTTCTCCTTCGGGCCTCCCCCCTAGGCAACTACGTCGCTGGGAGGAGCTCTTCTTAAGAACCTAAGGGAATAATTAAGGGGGGAATTGGAGATTCTTTCTAGGGCTAAAGGGCGGGCTTATCTGAAGCCCCCTAAAGCCCGGTCTTCTTGATTTTAGATTAGGTAGAGAAATAGCCTCGTTCCTAATCAAATAGCCTCATCAAACTTCCCTTCTCAAACTTCCCTCCTCTTCTCAAATAATACCCTCCCTATCTACCCTCTTGTTTGAATCAGGTTTATTCTATTTAGAAGCTAAAGTAGAAGAATCCTTAGTTCTTGCTCTACGACCTCCCCCCTAGGCAACTACGTCGTCGGGGCCAGTAAGTCTCTTCTTCGATGGTTGCCTTGCCTTAAAATAAGGCCAAGTGAGAATCTTTACTCGTGTAACACTTCATTAGTTTCAGAGGTATCGCGGATGCTACTTCAGCAAGAGGGGGGGGAAGTCTAAAAAATAGGGTGTTAAAATTGCCTCACCTCAAAAAGAAGTCCAAATGAAGTTCTCATTAACTCTTACTAAACCTTTAAGGTAGGCAGCTAGTCGTAAGCTAGTAAGAGAAGGAGCTAAGGTTACCTCAGGGCCAGGTTCAGTAGCCTACCACTAAAAATAGAGGATAAGGTTAAGTAGCCTGTCCTCTTGCTTAAGAGATATCAAGCAAAATTGCCGTATCCTCTTACGGATAACTCTCAAAAAGATAGCTTGAGTAGTTAGCTGGTATTCTTACATAAGAAAGATAAGCCTTAAATAGGATGAGTTACCTTATTATCCCCCCCGGGGCTCCCCCCTGAGGCAACTACGTCGCGGGGGAGGACCTCTTTCTA
>LXRJ01000192.1 GCA_001684025.1 Candidatus Glomeribacter gigasporarum
AGGCCGGGGCCCACCGGCCATTTTTGGATTGTCCAGATTAGGTAGGCAGACTCCTGCCGGTAATCTGAGATTCTCAGATCTCCCTTCCTTATTGGGGATTTCCGAATATGGCTAAATATCCTTTCCTTATTAGGATTCCTCTGATAAAGGTGAGAGGATAAACGAATTATCCCTGTTTACTCCTTGATTGGTTCCTGCTTATTCGTGTCGTCCCAAGACGACTGGTGCTTGTTGCACCATCCTACTTGAAGTGTATATGTTTTGCTGAGCGAAGTCAAAGACCCTTTTCAGGCTTCTTAACAGCTTTCCTTACTAAGTATCTTCTTCTAAAATGTCTTCCCAAACATCTATTCAATCCTCAAATGTCCATTATTGCTAGGAAAATGTCCTATCCGTTGAGTATAGCTCTACTTCTCGTCCCTCGAAAAGTCAGCAAATAGCTTCCCTTTCTGACGAAGTCGCTTCTCTTCGCTCTCAAGTGGACTTCATGTCCAGCTTTCTCTTGTTCCTTTGGGACGAGTATGGTGATGACTTTTCTTCCTCCTTACAAGGACGTATCTCGATTCTCTAGAGAGGGTTCCACTAAATGAATCTCATTCTTTGGAGACTCCTCCAGCGAGTCGGCCTTGATTCTTGAAGATGATTCTCCCGGGGGCTTCAGATAACCCCCGGCCTTTAGGCGGGGGGGGGAAAGTTGTGTAAAGTAAAGAAGAAACTGAAAAATGAATGCTGTCGAGGAGAATTTTAGGGTAAACACCCAAGAACACAACAATGACTACAAAAGGCAAGAGAAGATAGAATTCACGACGGTTGATATCCAATGTAGCACGAAGATAAGGCGATAAAGACCCGAAACACACTCTATTATAGAGCCAGATAGAATAACCAGCAACAAGCACCATTGAGGAAGCAGCTAACCCGACTAAGACGGGGTTTCGGTTAAACCCCCCAGTTAAAGATAAGAACTCCCCTAAAAAGTTGGCAGTCAACGGTACTCCCATGTTAGCCAAGCAGAAGATAAAGAAAAGAAGGGCAAAGAGTGGCATAATCGTTGTTAGACCTCGGAAATACAGGATTATCAATGTGTGCCAGCGTTCATAAATGATACCAACGCAAACAAACAGAGCAGGGCTTACTAGCCCGTGGGCAAAACCAAGTAAAAGGCCACCTTCGATGCCTAATGTTGTATTAGAGAAAACCCCCAATATAGCAATAGCCATGTGTCCTATACTACTGTAAGCAATGATACTTTTTAAGTTGCTTTGTCGAAGAGTACTTAAACAAGAGTAAAGAATACTGATAAGACATAGAGTGTAAACTAAAGGAGTGAAGAACTCAGAGGCCTCTGGCAGGAGAGTGACCAAGATACGCAAGAAGCCGTAAGTAGCCATTTTTAAGACTATCCCTGCTAATAAAATGGACCCAGCTAAGGGAGCTTCACTGTGAGCGAGAGGCAGCCAAATGTGAAGAGGGATGATAGGGGATTTGATTGCTAAAGCTAGGAAAACACCTAACCAGAGAGCATATTGAACAGAAGAGGTGAACTCACCAGTAGTTAGCAGCAGATAATCAGTAGTCCCTGCTGCCATATATATGCTTAAGATAGCTAGTAACATAAAGAGGGAACCAGATAGGGTGTATAAGAACAAAAGGTAACTGGCTCTGACCTTGTTGCGACTGGTGGACCAGATACCAATCATTAGAAATAAAGGGATTAGCACGGACTCGTAGCAAATGTAAAATAGGAGCAGGTCAAGCACCAGGAATAGGCCGATCAGAAGGGACTCAACCAGAAGTAGCCCCATTAGGTAATGTGAGGTTCTCGGGATATCAAGTAGAGTAGGGATGCCCCTCAAACGGACCCTTACGACTTCGATCAGGGGCCAAGATTGCAATAATTCGTGGTAAGTTCTTGGAGTGGGTAAAGCCCAAGAAGCTAGAATAGAACAAGGGATGATAAAGCAAGTAAGTATTACGAACAAGAGTGAGAGACCATCGACCCCTAATTTAATCTGCCACTCCGTTACATAACTCAATTCCTGCACAAACTGATACTCCCCCGAATTGCCGTCAAATTCCCCCCAAAGGACAAGGCTAAGTGCTAAGTTAGCAAGGGTAACCCCTAATGTAACTTGCTTAGAAAGCCTATGATTAGCCGATACCACCACCAATCCGATAATCCCTAATAAGGGCAAGATTATTAGACCCGATAGCATGAAATTGAACCCTATATTTATTGGATGACTTCTTGGAGATAAAGGGGGGGCAAGATAAACTAACATCAGATTAAATCAGAGCAGCGGGGATTCAGAGGAAAACCCCCCGCCCTTTTGATGCGCTTACAGATACTTTGTTGACTAACACCCAGCGGTGTATTAGGAAAACTTTGAAGAACAATCAGAGCCTTAGCTTTAAGCTCGTACAAGTATACAGCCT
>LXRJ01000209.1 GCA_001684025.1 Candidatus Glomeribacter gigasporarum
CACCTGATAAAGATACTCTCTTGAATGTAAAAAATCTCCCCAATAAACAATAGCATTGCTTTTATATATTTCCTCAAAGTTGTCTCTGCAAGACTTATACTTAAATGGAATGCTATGCCAACTCTTAAATTTCTTAATCTTTTCACTTGATAGTTCAGGATTTCTTTCATGTGGAAAGTAGAGGAAATTAAATTCTATATTTGTTGTAGGGAAATAATTTTTAACTAAAAAATATAAAGCGAGATCAACGCTCGCCATACCAGGATTTGGTAGAGGAGGGGAAGCGCAAATAGCTGTTAATGTTGACATAATACAGCTTAGAAATATTACTTTCTAGTGATCAAGGTGCTACCTTTCATATAAAATCTGAACGGGATTTCCTGATAGGAACTTAGGCACCGGCGTATATTATATTGTTTACTAGAGGACACATAAAGCAACAAAAATCCTGAGCCTCCAGCTCCAAGAAGCTTACCGCCAACTGCCCCATTTCTAAGGCTCAGCGCATACATTTGGTCGATTTCAGAATTTGAAACGGCACTACTCAAATTACGTTTAATTAACCAAGCTGCATGTAGTATTTCTCCAATATTTTTCAGATTTTTTCCTTCTTCTAGCTCAGTCCGGAAATATTCACATAAGCGAGATAGCTGCTTGAGTAGATGGTATTGAAATGTGCAGGATTGTGGGTCAATGGTCTTCAGAATATCACTTGCTTTTCTCGGTTGACCTATACGGAAGAGCATTAAATCACTTTCTAGATTGGCTATCGTCTGAGGGCTACAGGAGATTCGTTCAGCCTGTACAGTATGGTCAGCATTGAAAAATAGATGACATAAACCGCCATGAGCGGCAATGTTATGATCCTGTCTGCCGATAGGTTGCCTCAAGATTTCTGCCTCAATATGAAACGCATCTTGTGCTAACTGCTGCCAATGAACATTTCTTCCAGAATAAACGTAGAGTGCATGCAGCAATCCCACAATGAATGTAGAGGAAGCCCCCAATCCCATTCCTGATGGAATATTCGAAAATGAACTGATTCTCAATGGTTGATTAATGCCGATTAGTTTTAAACTTTCTCTTATAAGAGGGTGCTCAATTTGGGCTATCTCATTTGCAACTTGATGGCTAGTGCCACACGATATTTCAAAAATATAGGAGCTCCTACTTGGTTTGCATAATATGATATCGATGAAGTAACCAAGTGAGGTAGCTATCACTGTACCTCTACGCTGTGTATAGTAAGCCGGAATATCCGTACCCCCACCAACGAAACTAACGCGTAAAGGCGTTCTCGTCAAGATAACCATCCATTTAATAGCACTGATAAGTTTCTTGACTTTTTTCAATCCATTCCAGATTAATACGCTTATATCTTTCTGGTGTTCCAATATCATCCAGATATTCATCTGTATAGTATCCATAAACTGGCTCTTTACTATAGATTGCAGTAGCAAGTATATCTTTTACCAAGTCATAAGGACGATTCTCTGATATTATAGATATCAACTTTGATTTCAATAAAAATAAGCCCGCAACCATGTATAAGTCTGTTATAGGTAGATCTTTATAGTGAGGCTTACAATAAATACCTACACATCTAGATGATCCATCTAATTTTATAAGATCACTTTCTTCCAGATGATCGTTAGACTGCAAAACAATACTAGCAATCCCACTCTTAGTTATATGAAATTGAATAAATCTTTCTAAATCCATACTGATAGCGATATCTCCAAATAAAATTAATAAATCTTCTTCTGCATTTCTGATAAATTGCAAACAGCCACCCGAACCAGCAGACCACGGATCAACAACGACTTCTACTTTGATATTGTTATCATTTTCATCTAACAAACAAGCTACATAGGAACTTATCAACTCAGAATGGTAACCTGCACATATGGTAATCCTTCTCAGTTCAAACTTCTGAAGTAGTTTAAGCTGATGCCATAGGAGCGGTTTATTTGCAATAGGAAGCAAAGATTTCGGCTTTGCTTTCCCTATCTTTCCCATCCTAGAGCCAAATCCACCAGAAATAATAACTGCTCTAATTGATTCCAAGATAATTCTCTTCTCTATTTTGAAAAATTCAA
>LXRJ01000032.1 GCA_001684025.1 Candidatus Glomeribacter gigasporarum
GTTCGGCCGCCGCGCTGAACGGGTCAAGCCAGACTCGCCAGAAACGGCGCTTAAGCAAACGCCTGCCGGGNCNCGCNGCGCCGTGTCTGAGCCGAATCCYCCTCAACGCCCGCGTCGCAACCCGTTGCCCGAACATCTGCCGCGCGMNNGCTCGATGGATCCGCCGGCGTCTGTTGTATGCCCGRACKGCCTGGGGGCGCTGCAGGCGATCGGAGAAGAAGTCTCTGAACANCCTCGACTATGTGYYSGGCCGRTTYAAAGTGMTCCGGCGSATCCGCGCAAAACAGGKKGGSCGYYGCKGCGCRCGSAKYGTKKYKKCACCKGCRCCSAGYCGTCCTWTWRTGCGCGSYYWKCCAGGGCCSGGWCTGCTGGCSCASGTRCTCGTSTCYAARTATRGCGATCATKTRCCGCTSTACCGCCMRTCYSAGATCTASGCRCGTGAAGGYGTKCYRCTSGCSCGTTCGAYGCTGGCGGATTGGGYGGGYRCCGCCAGCCGTTTATTGCATCCATGGGTTGARGCGTTACGCCGTSATGNGWTGRAGNGCRGAYMAACKYCAYGCKGATGAYMTCCYGGTWCCGGTGCTGGAMCCKGGYTCTGGCAAAACCAAGACCGCACGGCTTTGGACCGATGTGCGGGATGACCGGCCTGCAGGCGATTCAACCCCGCCCGCGGTTTGGTTTGCCTATTCGCCCGACCGCCGCGCACAACAGCCGCACGCACACCTGAATGCCTTCCAAGGCGCGCTTCAGGCCATGGGTACGCGGGCTTCGATGCGTTATATGAAACAAAGCCCATCCRGGAAGYCGCCTGYTGGGCGCATGTGCGCCGAAAATTCTATGACCTGTATCAAGCGCAATCGTCCCCTCTGGCRGCTCARGCGCTTGAGCAGATTCAATCCCTGTATCGCATCGAAGCGCATGTGCGCGGGCARCCCCCCGATGCACGGTGTAAAGTGCGACAAAACCAAGCGGCTCCCGTTCTGGCTCAATTGCACGGCTGGTGCTCTCAAACGCTTGCGCACATCTCACAGAAATCGGCGCTCGCAAACAGCATTCGCTATGCGTTGACTCGATGGGAGGCGCTGACCCGCTATTGCAATAACGGTTCACTTGAGAGGGACAATCACGCTGCTGAACGTGCTCTGCGTACCGTGGCACTGGGCCAAAGAATTATTTATTTGTCGGCTCTGACGCCGGCGGACGCCGCGCGGCTGTGCTCTATCGCCTCATCGGCACTGCCAAACTCAACGGCTTCGATCCACACGCCTATTTGCTATTTGCATCACGTACTGGAGCGCATCGCCGAACACCCCATCAACCGCATTGAGCCATTGCTCCCCTGGAATCTCCCTGCTCTCAACGCCGCTCAGCAGACAAGGGCGGCTTGAGCCATTCCTGACACGCTCCATCCGAAAATACCCCATTACAGATTGAGCGTCCTCTGTCAATGTGGCAGAACCGGATGGTTACAATGATTTGATATAGATCCATGAACGCTCGGAATTGAGCGCTGGCGTACTGGCTGGCGCAGTCTGAATGGAAGATCAAACCTGGGGCGGGTTTTCTACGCCAATCACCATGTTCAAGGCATTGCAGAGCAGCTTTGAAGCCGTTCGTGTATTCATCGACCAGCTGACGATACGCCAACTCCCTAAATCCAACACGCAAGCCAAATAAAGCCAGCCGTCGGCGGTAGGTACATACGTGATATCACTCACTCAAGCCCGATGAGGCGGCCATCCATCGAATGGACGATTCAACACCGGTGCGGCCACTGGCTTGGCATGATGAGCATTCGTCCTCACCCGATCTAGCCGCTTATCGCTTATAGACGGGCCGCAGTTGTTGACGCTGTAAGCTACGCCGGATCCGTTCCTGCCCTACCCGAACCCCTTGCGCTTTTAGGGCACCTAAGAGCCGCGCCGCGCGCGGCCGTCACTGCCTCCGCTATCCACGTGAAGCTGCGAGACCTGTCGATTCAGAGCAACATTAGCTGTGGCTGTGCGGCTTATCGGGCGTGTTTCACTGTATAAAGCCGGTGCAGAATACGCCACACAGTCGGTATAAACTGCGCGCGGCGGACTCCCTTCGATGAGTTGACAGCTCCTGGCGTTGAAGCACTGAGCGCCAGTGCCACAGTTTTAAGGCCGGTATCCCTATCCAAAGACCCCAAAAAACAAAGGCGCTTCTATTCCGGCAAGAAAAAGCGGCACACGCTTAAAACGCAACTTGTTGTAGACAAAGCCAGTCAAACGATTATCTGCATCCATTGAGTAACGCAAAACGGCATGATTTTCGCCTCTTCAAAGAATCTAGCATCCGATTTCAAACCAATACCCAAGTACTGACGATTCAGGTTATCAGGGCTTGCAGCAAATCCATGCCAACAGTCAACTGCCCAGGAAAAAGCCCAGAAAACGAAAGCGGACAAAGGAGGAGAAGCAAAACAATAAGGCGATTGCCAGTCACCAGTCAGCAATGCCCAAATAAGTCATTCAATGACTACTCATCCGCCGCCGCCGGAATGCACGGCGTTTTCACTTGAACATCCCCACACTGTGCGCGGTGACGCAGCGCATGATCCATCAGCACCAGCGCGAGCATCGCTTCGGCAATCGGCGTTGCGCGAATCCCAATGCACGGGTCATGCCGTCCCAAAGTCTGAACCATGACTGCTGCACCGCTTTGGTCGATTGAGCGGCGCGGTGTGCGAATACTTGAAGTCGGTTTGATCGCAAGCGATACAACAATGTCTTGTCCGGTCGAAATGCCACCCAAAATACCGCCCGCATGATTGCTGACAAAACCGTTCGGTGTGAGTTCATCGCCATGTTGTGAGCCGCGCTGCGCAACGCTGGCGAAACCGGCGCCGATTTCAACGCCTTGAACGGCATTCATGCTCATCATCGCGTGCGCGATGTCCGCATCTAGCCGGCCGAAGACCGGTGCGCCAAATCCGACCGGCATGCCGCGCGCAACGACTGTGATGCGCGCGCCAATTGAATCACTGTCCCTGCGCAACTGGTCCATATACGCTTCGAGCTGCGGCACGATCTGCGCATTGGGCGCGAAAAAGGGATTGCTCGGCACCTGTTCCCAAGCAACGAACGGAATTTCGATCTCCCCAAGCGCCGCCATACAGCCCTGCACTTCAATCCCCCAACGCGCGCGCAATCCTTTCTTCGCGACTGCACCTGCCGCAACCAGCGGCGCAGTCAGACGCGCAGAGGCGCGTCCGCCGCCGCGCCAGTCCCGTATGCCGTACTTATGCCAATACGTGTAATCCGCATGGCCGGGACGAAAGGTATGCGCCAGCGCGGTGTAATCGGCGCTGCGCGCATCAGTATTGCGAACCAATAGCGCAATCGGCGCGCCGCTGGTTTTGCCCTCAAACACGCCGGACAAAATCTCGACCGCATCGTTCTCTCTGCGCTGCGTGACGTGACGCGAAGTCCCGGGTTTACGCCGGTCCAGTTCAATTTGAATATCGGCTGCGTCGAGCGCAAGCCCCGGTGGGCAGCCATCAATCACGCAACCAATCGCCGGCCCGTGCGATTCACCGAATGTTGTGACCGTAAAAAGTGTGCCTAGGGTATTGCCGGACATTTAGAGAGCGCCTTTGTTCATTCATCTAAGAACTTTTGTTCTCATTCTCAGGCCAGTCGCGTATATACGCTTTCAACATCCGGTTTTCAAAATCGTTCGCTTCAACCACGGCTTTCGCAACATCGTAAAAAGAAATCACGCCCATCAGCGTGCGTGCCTCAAGCACCGGCATATAACGCGCATGCCGCTTGAGCATCATCCGACGAACCTCATCGACATTGGTATCCGGCCTACAGGTCAGCGGCTGGCCATTCATTACACTGCGCACGATCAGCGCGCCAATATTCCCCGCATGTTCACGCACCGCCAGAATAATCTCGCGGAAGGTCAGCATGCCCGCCAGCTTACCGTATTCGAGCACAACCAGCGAACCGACATCATACTCAGCCATCGTGCTAATTGCTGCGTAAAGCAGGGTCTCCGGCTGCGTCGTATAAAGCGGCACATTCACTTTCACTTTCAATATATCGCTGACTTGCATTGAAGCCCTCCTGAAAAGATGTCCATTCACAAAGTGCACACGCACGTTAGAATGAAATATAAACCAGAGCAGTTTTTTCATCGTGGAGAATACTCAATATGGCCGGTCATTCCAAATGGGCCAATATCAAGCATAAGAAAGCGGCGGCGGACGCAAAACGCGGCCGCGTTTGGACCCGTCTGATCAAGGAAATTACCGTCGCCGCGCGCTTAGGCGGAGGCGATGCAAACAGCAATCCGCGGCTGCGGCTGGCGATTGACAAAGCCGCCGACGCCAATATGCCGAAAGACAATATCCAGCGCGCAATTGCGCGCGGCACCGGCGGCCTGGACGGCGCGCAGTATGAGGAAATCCGTTACGAAGGCTACGGTCCCGCGGGCGTTGCGATCATCGTCGATTGCATGACGGATAACCGCGCCCGCACCGTCGCCGATGTCAGGCATGCGTTCTCAAAATACGGCGGCAATTTGGGGCAGGAAGGCTCGGTTGCCTTTATGTTCAATCACTGCGGCCAGTTTCTGTTCGCGCCGGATACGCCCGAAGAGGTTCTAATGAACGCCGCGCTCGAAGCTGGCGCGGACGACGTCCTCACGCATCCTGACGGTAGTGTTGAAATCATCTGCGCGCCCAACCGCTTTAGTGCAGTCAAAAGCGCGCTTGAAGCGTCCGGCTTCAAAGCCGAATTAGCGGAAGTGACGATGAAACCGCTGAATGAGGTTGAATTCAGCAGCGCCGATGCCGAAAAAATCCGCACATTGATCGACGCGCTTGAGAATCTGGACGATGTGCAGGCGGTCTTCAGCAACGCGGGGCTTGACGAATGAAAATCCTGGTCATCGGCAATGGCGGGCGCGAGCATGCGATTGCCTGGAAATTATCCTTATCGCCGCGCGTGCAATGCGTGTATGTAGCACCCGGCAACGCCGGCACGGCGTTTGAAGCGCGCGTGCGCAATGTCCCCATTTCAGTCGCTGATTTGGAGACACTTGCGGATTTTGCCGCCCGTGAAAGGATCGCTTTTACAGTGGTTGGCCCGGAAGCGCCGCTGGCAGCAGGGATTGCCGATGTGTTCCGCGCGCGCGGGCTGCGTATCTTCGGACCGACGCGTCTAGCTGCGCAACTCGAAAGTTCAAAAGACTTCGCCAAAGCGTTTATGCAGCGGCACGGCATTCCAACCGCCGCGTACGCGAGCTTTTCCGATCCGGCGCAAGCGCATCAATATGCGGAACGGCAAGGCGCGCCGATTGTCATCAAGGCGGATGGCCTGGCCGCCGGTAAAGGCGTGGTCGTTGCGCACCTGCTTAACGACGCGCACGCGGCGATTGAGGCTCTGTTCAGCCATTATGGCGCGCGCGTGGTGATTGAGGAGCACTTGAACGGCGAAGAAGCGAGTTTTATTGTGATGGTCGACGGCGAACACGTGCTGCCGCTCGCGTCGAGTCAAGACTACAAGCGTGTAGGCGATGGAGACACCGGCCCCAATACCGGCGGCATGGGCGCGACTTCGCCTGCGCCGGTGATGACGGCGCAACTGCACGCGCGCGTGATGCGCGACATCATTTTGCCGGCTGTGCAAGGCATGGCGCGGGAAGGATTGCGTTATACCGGCTTTCTGTATGCAGGATTGATGATCGACGCGCACGGCGCGCCGAAAACGCTCGAATTTAATTGCCGTCTCGGCGATCCAGAAACGCAGCCGATTCTGATGCGCATGCAAAGCGATTTCGCAACGGTCATTGAACGCGCGATGGCGGGCGCGCTCGATACGGTCGCGCTTGAATGGGATCCGCGTTGCGCGCTCGGCGTGGTGCTTGCCGCGCATGGATATCCGGATGCGCCAAGGCGCGGCGATGTGATGACGGGCATTCCTGCATCCACGGAGGATTTACACATCTTCCACGCCGGCACCACCCAACACGAAAATCAACGCCTCACCTCCGGCGGGCGCGTACTGTGCGCGACCGGGCTGGCGGATTCAATTGAAGCCGCGCGCGCGCGGGTGTATGAAAACGTTGCGCGGATTCATTTCGACGGCATGCACTATCGGCGCGATATTGGCGCGCGCGCTCTATCCTGAACGCGGAATGCGCATCGCGCTCGGTCTTCAATACAACGGCGCGCTCCTTTCAGGCTGGCAATCCCAACCCAGTGGGAATACGGTACAAGATGCGCTCGAGCGCGCGCTGGCCGCCTTTACCCGCACATCGATCCCCACCATCGTTGCGGGCCGCACCGATGCCGGCGTGCATGCGCTGAATCAAGTCGTTCATTTCGATACAGAGATAAAGCGCGCCGAATTTTCATGGGTGCGCGGCGTCAACGCTTTTTTGCCGGACAGTATCGCCGTGCAATGGGCGCGCGCGGTGCCCGATGCATTCCACGCGCGCTTTAGCGCGGTTGAACGGGGTTACGACTATGTACTCTACATTCATCGGGTGCGCGCGCCGCTGCTCGCGGACCGCGCCGGATGGATTCATACACCGCTGGATATCGATGCGATGCGCGCCGCTGCGCGCGCTTTAATTGGCATGCATGATTTTTCCGCATTCCGTTCATCCGAATGCCAAGCCAAATCGCCCGTCAAACATCTCTACGCGCTAGACATCGAAACACAGGGCGCTGTTATTTTTTTTCGTTTTCGCGCCAACGCTTTTCTGCACCACATGGTGCGCAATATGATGGGATGCCTGTTGGCGGTTGGCCGCGGACGTCAACCTGTGGACTGGATGCGCGCCGTGCTTGAAGCGCGCGACCGCCGCACAGCCGCGCCGACGTTTATGCCCGATGGCTTGTATTTAACGCACATTCGCTATTCAGACGAATTTGGCCTGCCTGCGCCGGTGCGCTTGACCATGATCAACTGCTCAACCGGCGTGCATTATTCCACCAGGGGGTGTTCCTGTTCAGCAAAGTCTTAAGAAAACGGTGGATTTTCATTTCAACCCATTGATGTAATGCGCCGCCCACGCAACACACAGCGACCAAGGCAATGACAATACCCATCCAATGATCCAGATCGAATAACTGGAATTTCGGCATGAACACTTTTCGCATGAATTCGATGACAAACAGATGACTGAGATAAATCGAATAACTGGCCTTGCCTAAAAAAAGCAAGAGCTGATTTCGCACCGGCCAGCATGCGTCTAAACATATTGCAGAAGTCACCTTCACGGAAGCTGGAATCCCATACGCCAACCCTCTACCGAATGGAACCGTTTGATTGAGCTGCGCAAGTTCAGAGATGACTAAACAAACCGACGCGCAAAGCAAAGCGAGCAAATATGCGAGCGGGGATATTGCACGTGTGTCAAACCATTTCCAGAACCAAAAAGCAGCGACGCCCAGCCCGAATTCAAGCACGATGTAGTCCGCGTAGAAAATTCCAAATACAGACCTGGCGTCAGATAATTTTAGAAAGACAATAATAGAAAACAACAAGATAGACGCAGCGATGGTTGCGCGACGCGGTTGTACGAATTTCAAACAAACTGCAACCATCAAATAAAAGAACATTTGATAATTTAATGTCCAGCCCACGGGCAGCACCAGCGTAATGGTTCCATTTTCCTTGAAGTAGGGAATAAAAAAGAGGGATTGGACGAGATTTGTTATATTCGCCGTGGTCGCATTCAAAAGTTCCGGCGCAGCGAGCGCCACTAGAAAAACGCCTCCGGTCAATAACCAATACATCGGCACGATGCGCGAGATTCTGCGCAACAGGAAATCGCGCGGCTGAACCCAACAAAGATGTGACATCATGAAACCGCTGATGACAAAAAGCACATCGACGCTAAAGCTGGTGATGCCCAGGCGGGATATTTTGATATGGTGGAACGCAACGAGTAAAGCAGCGAAGGCGCGTAACGCCTGCAGGTTGTAAATCATATTTCATTGTAAACGCTGCTTTATCTGTCCATCGATATTGCGTATTCAAACTTTTGAATCACTCTTGCAATCATGAGCTGGCTTGAAAAACTTCTACCTCCAAAAATCAAACCCGCCAGTGCGCAGAATCGCAAAAGCGTGCCTGAGGGTTTATGGATCAAATGTTCTTGCTGCGAAGCGGTGCTTTATCGCGCCGACGTCCAGAAGAACCTGCACGTTTGCCCCAAATGCGAACATCATATACGGATCGGCGCGCGCGCGCGGCTCGACCATCTTCTTGATCCGGAAGGCCGTTACGAAATCGGCCAAAATATCACGCCTGTCGATGCGCTGAAGTTCAAAGATAGCCGCAAATATACCGAGCGCCTCAAGGCAGCCGCGCAAGAGACGGGAGAGACGGATGCGCTGGTTGTCTTCGGCGGCGCGATTCATACGTTGCCCGTCGTCGTTGCCTGCTTCGAGTTTGCCTTTATGGGCGGGTCGATGGGATCGGTGGTCGGGGAGCGTTTCGTGCGCGGCGTCAAAGCCGCGCTGGATACGTGCGCACCGTTTATTTGCATTGCTGCATCCGGCGGCGCACGGATGCAGGAAAGTGTGTTCTCATTGATGCAGATGGCCAAAACAACCGCCATGTTGCCTCAATTATCCGCTGCCGGCTTGCCGTTCATTTCAGTGTTAACCGATCCCACGATGGGCGGCGTCTCGGCCAGCTTTGCCTTTCTCGGCGATATTGTGATGGCTGAACCGAAGGCGCTAATCGGTTTCGCCGGCCCGCGCGTGATTGAGCAAACCGTGCGCGAGACGTTGCCGGAGGGTTTTCAGCGTGCCGAATTCCTGCTTCAAAAAGGCGCGATTGACATGATTGTCGACCGCCGGAACATGCGCGATGAAATCGCGCAGCTGATTGCGCTGCTGACCCGGCAGCCGCCAGTTGAAATTGCCGCATAGAGAGCGCCCGCTTGATTTAACCCAATTTAACCCAAATGCGTCTGCCGCGCTGTCCTTTGAACCTTCAAATCCGTTAATCCCTGCAAAATACCGCAATCGGCTGAAGAAGGTTCACTTTGGCACTGTGCGCGCAGCCTCGTCAATTGCGCTTTAAGTTCGCGCAATTCCTCGATCCGCGCTTCGACATGGCCGATATGTTCATCCAACAGCGCATTGATCGCGCCACATCCTTTTTGCGGCGCGTCCAAACCCGCCAGCAATCCCCGTATTTCTTCGTGGGTCATATCGAGCGAGCGGCAATTCCGGATAAAACGCAGCCGTTCAAGATGCGTAGGGCTATAACTTCGATAATTATTTGAGCTTCGTTGCGCGGCGGGCAATAGCCCCGCCCGCTCATAAAAGCGGACCGTTTGCGTCGAGCAGCGCGCCGCGCGCGCCAGTTCACCGATCTTCATCACGCACTCCATGAATCTATAAATGGCTTGACTTTATCGTTGCTTCAAGGTGTTGACTCCACATATATCTCATCAGAGTCCACCATGAACGATTCCGCCCCTTCTCATATCCGCACCGTAATCCATATCCAACAAATGGATTGTCCCACTGAAGAAGCCTTGCTGCGCAAGACACTGATGCGCTTATCCAGCGTCAGTCAGATGGACTTCAACCTAATGCAACGGGTGCTGACCGTCACGCATGCGCCGGATGCGCTGCAATCCGTGTTGGACGCGGTGCGCGCGCTCGGTTTTACGCCGCGGGTTGCGGTTCCGTCTCAAAATGAACCCGTCCTAGAACCCGCGCCGCACAACTTCCGGCGTTTGATGCTGGCGGGCGGCGCGGCGCTCGCATCCGAGATTGCGCAGTGGTTGGGCTTAGCCAGCGCCATTTCCGCTGGATTGGCGCTGCTTGCCGTTCTGGCCTGCGGTTTATCCATCTATAAAAAAGGCGGGCGCGCGCTGCGTGCCTTCCAGCTCAACATTCACGCACTGATGAGCATTGCAGTGACCGGCGCATTCGCGCTGGGACAATGGCCCGAAGCGGCGATGGTGATGGTGTTATTCACGATCGCCGAATGGCTTGAAGCGCGCGCGCTGGGCCGCGCGCGGCGCGCCATTGATACGCTGATGCGCCTCGCGCCGAATACAGCGCTTGTTCAGCGCGCCGACGGCGGCTGGCAAGCCATGGAGGCGAAAGAGGTTGCCGTCGGAAGTATTGTGCGCGTTGCGCCTGGCGCGCGAATCGCGCTCGACGGCGTGATCGTCAAGGGCCGCTCAACCGTAAACCAAGCCGCGATGACGGGCGAAAGTCTGCCGGTTGAAAAGTCTGAAGGCGACCCTGTTTTCGCGGGAACGGTCAACGGAACGGGCGCGTTTGAATATCGCACCACGGAAGCGGCGAGCCATACGGCGCTTGCGCGCATTATCCACGCGGTCGAACGCGCGCAAGGGGCAAAAGCGCCGACCGCGCGCTTTGTCGACCGTTTTGCTCGCCTATATACGCCTGCTGTGCTGATCATCGCGTTTGCCCTTGCGCTCGCCGGCCCGTGGATTTGGGGCGGCGCCTGGGTCGATTGGATTTACAAAGCATTGGTGTTGCTGGTGATTGCCTGTCCATGCGCATTGGTCATTTCAACGCCGGTCACGGTTGTCAGCGGCCTAGCGGCGTGCGCGCGGCGCGGCATTTTGATCAAGGGCGGTCTGTATCTGGAAGAGGGCCGCCGGCTGAAACGGATTGCGTTCGATAAAACCGGCACGCTCACCCACGGCCGGCTGGTTCAGACGGACTTTGAAATACAGGCGGAGATTGACGCGCGCGCATGCCGCGCGCTCGCTGCCAGTCTCGCAGAACATTCCGATCATCCTGTTTCGCAAGCCATTGCTCAACAAACCGCCCGCGCAGGCATTCAGCCGCATGCGGCGGACTCGATTGAAGCGCTGCCCGGATATGGCATCCGGGGAGTCATCGACGGCGCGGCGTACACACTCGGCAATCACCGCCTGATTGAGGCGCTCGGTGTCTGTGATGCGCGTCTTGAGGCGCGCATCCGCGCCTTTGAAAAAGAAGGGAAAACGGTCGCCGCGCTGCTGGATGCGCGGCGCGCGCTGGCCCTATTTGCGGTTGCCGACGCCGTCAAGGAGAGCAGTCGCGCGGCGATGGCCGGTCTGCACGCGTTGGGAGTTAAAACCGTCATGCTCAGCGGCGATAATCGCCATGCGGCGCGCGCGATTGCGCAGCAGGTCGGCATTGACGAAGCGCAGGGCGAACTGTTGCCGGAAGACAAACTGGCTGCAATCGAACGGTTCAGCGCCGGAGGAAAAATCGGCATGGCGGGCGATGGCATCAACGATGCGCCAGCGCTCGCGCGCGCCGACATCGGCTTTGCGATGGGTGCGTTGGGCAGCGATACGGCAATGGAAACCGCGGATGTCGCGCTGATGGATGACGATCTGCGCAAACTACCGCTTTTTATCCGGATGTCGCGCGCAACGCACGCAATCCTCATTCAGAATATTGTCATTGCGCTCGGCATTAAAGCGGCCTTTCTGATCCTCACGCTGCTGGGCGCGGGCACGATGTGGATGGCGGTATTCGCCGATGCCGGCGCGAGCCTGCTGGTCGTCGGCAATGGTTTGCGGCTGTTGCGGGCGCGCGCTGCAGGTAAGATACGTTTTTAACTCTGCGCAGAATGGATTCATGTCCGCCAGTAACGCACGCTTAGATAAAAAGACTTTAGGACGCAATATCGTTGTAGTCGGCGCCCAATGGGGTGACGAAGGTAAAGGCAAAGTGGTCGATTGGCTCACCGGGCGCGCGCACGGAGTCGTACGTTTTCAGGGCGGGCATAATGCCGGACATACCTTATGGATCAACAGCCGTAAAACGATTCTGCGGCTGATCCCTTCCGGCATCATGCATCCGCAGGTGAAATGCTATATCGGCAACGGCATTGTGCTATCGCCTGAAGCCTTATTCAATGAAATCGGCGAACTTGAAACGGCAGGGCTTGAAGTGCGCAGCCGGCTGTTGATCTCCGGCGCGGCGACGCTGATTTTGCCTTATCACATCGCCATTGATCAGGCGCGTGAAGCGCGTGCAAGTAACGGCAAAATCGGCACCACCGGACGCGGCATCGGTCCGGCTTATGAAGATAAAGCGGCGCGCCGTGCATTGCGCGTTCAGGATTTATTCGATGCGGCGCATTTTAAAGAGCGACTGCGCGAAAATCTTGATTTCTACAACTTCATCCTCAGCCGTTATTTGAATGCGGCGCCGGTTGACGAAGCGCGCGCGCTTGATTCAATGCTGGCTTACGCCGATGCATTCGCGCCAATGATTGCCGATATTCCGGCGCGTCTACATGCGGAGAACCGCGCGGGCCATCATTTATTGTTTGAAGGCGCGCAAGGTGCGCTGCTCGATATCGACCACGGGACCTATCCATTTGTGACCAGCAGTCATTGCGTCGCCGGCGCGGCCGCAACGGGCGCGGGCGTCGGGCCGCGACAATTGCATTACATTCTGGGCGTCGCTAAAGCGTATGGCACGCGCGTCGGCAGCGGCCCGTTCCCAAGCGAGTTATACGATGCGGACAATACCGCGTGTCAAGACCCGGCCGGCGCGGCGCTCGCCCGCATCGGCCATGAATTCGGATCGGTCMCCGGCCGGCCGCGCCGCACCGGCTGGCTCGACACCGCCGCGCTGGCGCGCGCGCTGCAACTCAACAGCGCTTCCGGTTTGTGCATCACCAAGCTGGACGTGCTCGATACCTTTGATTCGCTGCGCCTGTGCATCGGTTATCGTTTCAACGGTCGCCGCATCGATGCGCTGCCGTCGAGCGCTTTGATTGCCGCGCAATGCGAACCGATTTACGAAGATCATCCCGGATGGAAAATGAGCACCGCGGGAATGCGCGCCTGGGACGATTTGCCAGCGAACGCGCGTGCTTATTTGCGGCGCATTGAAGCGGCCGTTGGCGTCCCCATCGATCTCATTTCGACCGGCCCGCAGCGCAATGCCATTATTTCAATGTGTCATCCATTCGATTTGGAAGAATCCTGAATGGTAAAACTCGGCCGTGGCGCGCTTTCAAAGCGCGAACGCCCCATAGCTTCCGACGCAACGCCGCGCGCGCCGTCCGCCTCCGCGCTCATGCTTGCCGTGCTCGGAGTCGTATTCGGCGATATCGGCACCAGCCCGCTCTATGCGTTAAAAGAAGCGTTCCAGCCAGC
The DNA here is from genome assembly GCA_001684025.1 of Candidatus Glomeribacter gigasporarum. Taxonomy (GTDB): domain Bacteria; phylum Pseudomonadota; class Gammaproteobacteria; order Burkholderiales; family Burkholderiaceae; genus Glomeribacter; species Glomeribacter gigasporarum_A. The sequence goes on from LXRJ01000032.1 coordinate 13,153, forward strand.
GCGCGGTATCGCCCTGGACGCGCCTTCGATCTTCGGCGTACTGTCGCTGTTGTTCTGGGCGATTGTGATCGTCGTCGCGGTCAAATATGTGCTGTTCGTGATGCGCGCGGATAATCACGGCGAAGGCGGCGTGCTCGCGCTGATGGCACTGGGACTGTCCCGTATTCCTCGTCAAAGCAAAGCAGCAACATTGATTATGATGCTTGGGCTATTCGGCGCCTGCATGTTTTACGGCGATGCGGTGATCGCGCCCGCTATCTCGGTTTTATCAGCAGTGGAAGGGCTGCATCTCGCCGCGCCGCATTTATCCTCCTTTGTTCTGCCGGTCACCCTCGCCATCCTGATTGCCCTGTTTTCGATTCAACGGCATGGCACGCACACCGCCGGCGCACTCTTTGGCCCAGTCATGCTGCTGTGGTTCATCACGCTCGCAGCGTTGGGACTCCGGCAAATTGCATATGCGCCCGCGGTTTTGGAGGCGCTTAATCCAATCCACGCGCTGCGCTTTGTGTCGAGTCGCCCACTGCTCGCTTATATCGTGCTTGGTTCCGTCTTCCTCGCGCTGACCGGCGCGGAAGCGCTGTATGTTGACATGGGCCATTTCGGCGCGCGTCCGATCCGCCTCGCTTGGTACGCCATCGTGATGCCGGCGCTGGTGCTGAACTATTTCGGGCAAGGCGCGCTGCTGCTCACGCAACCCTCCGCGCTTGAAAATCCTTTCTACCGGCTCGCGCCGGACTGGGCGCTCTTCCCTTTGGTCCTGCTCGCAACATTAGCGACGGTCATTGCCGCGCAAGCCGTGATTTCCGGCGCGTTCTCGCTGACCAGTCAAGCGATCCAGCTTGGGCTTATGCCGCGCATGAATATTATCCATACTTCAGAACGAGCCATTGGCCAGATTTATATTCCACTCGTTAATGGCTTATTGCTCGCCGTCATTGTCTGTATCGCGCTAGGCTTTCAGCATTCGGACCAACTCGCCGCCGCTTACGGCATTGCGGTCACGGCGACGATGATGATCACCACGGTGCTCGCCTGCGTGGTGATGCTGAAAGTATGGCGCTGGAATCGCGGACTGGTCGCACTCATCAGTACCGTCTTCATCACGGTGGATAGCGCGTTCTTCGGAGCGAACTTGCTGAAAGTGGCCGAAGGCGGCTGGCTGCCGTTATCGCTCGGCGGCGCTTTGTTTTTTCTGTTGATGACTTGGATCAAGGGCCGCGCGCTCGTTAAAGCGCACACTGCTGCCGACGGCATCGAACTGTGTCCATTTATCGAAGGATTGCTGGCCTATCCGCCGCACCGCGTCGAAGGGACAGCGATTTATTTAATGGGGAATGACGCATTTGCCCCCACCAGTTTGCTACACAACCTGAAACACAACAAAGTATTGCATCAGCGTACTCTGTTTCTTACTTTCATCACGCACGATGTACCGTATATGGATCCTCAACGCCGGATTGAACTGGAAGAACTGCGTGGCGGACTCTTGATTGTGCGCGCGCATTACGGATTCAATGAGACGCCCGACGTTCAAGCGGTATTACATCTGCTTGAAACGCAGCATGGCATGACGTTTGAATTGATGGAGACTTCTTTCTTCATTGCGCACGAAACGGTCGTGCCGACGCAATTGCCGGGCATGCCGATTCTCCGCGCGCGCATTTTCGCATGGCTGCACCGCAATGCCGCGAAGCCGACCGATTTTTTCAAAATACCCGCGAATCGGGTCGTGGAATTGGGGACAAAAGTCGAAATTTAAACAACTTAACCAATAAGTTCATTTATATATGAATCAGTAGAAAACCGGATTCAAAAATAGGATTATTCTTGATAGATAGAATAGTTTCTATCCATTGGGAGATTCCTATGCAGAACGCTCAAACTCTGCCTGATTTAAAAAGGGTCAGTTGTGACGGCAGCTTTTTATATGATTTTGTAGAACAGTTTCCAGATTCATGCCATGTAAGAGATATACAGACAGAGAAATATTTAATGACAAATTATTATTTAGTCAGAAACTGTGGATTTCAATCCATTTATGACTTCATCGGATTTACGCAGCACGATATTTGGCTAGATGAAATAATGCAAAAGAAAAGGAATTTAAATTTTGAGACTGTATCAAATCATATAGAAAACGTAAATCTCGACAACAAGATTAAAGATCAAATTGTATCTGTTAAACGTCCCATAAGCACTAAACGCTTTATTCTCAGAAAGTATGGGACTATTAGATTTGAAAATTCCATTAAGCTTGGAGTTTTGAATCACGATCATAAAGTCATAGCGCTCTTGTCAGTTTTTCTTGATATTACTGACCAAATTCCTTTGCTTAAAATGTTCAAACTCTATCAAGCATTTTATCCAAAGAAAGAAGCCATTCAAAAGTTTCTCAGCCATTTCGATATAGAAAGCGATTTTGACCCTTTGACACCGCCCACCTGCGCGGAGATCCAAGTCTTAATCGCAATGCGCCACGATGACAGAGCGAAAGCCGTGGCTAAACAGCTTGGATATTCGGTGGCAACGGTTAGAAATCATATCAGCCATCTTCAGGACAAATTCAAGGGATGCGCGTTGCACGATGTGCTGTACAAATTGCCCGCAGTGCCTGAAAACAAGCAAAGCGCGTATGCATATATTTAAACATAACTCGCTTCTAGCGGGGCTGATGTTCATCATGAATGCATTATCAAATAGTGTCGCTGCAATGCCGGATAAAACGCTCATTTATTGTTTCGAGGCTAGCCCAACCGGATTCGACGCCAACCAAGCCAGAACCATTCCAGAGCACACGGCAAGCTCAGTGACGCTTTATAACCGGTTGCTTGAATTCGAGCGCGGCGGGACAAAACTTGAACCGGGCCTTGCTGAACGCTGGGACATCTCCAAGGACGGGAAAGTCTATACATTCCATCTGCGCCGCGGCGTGAAATTCCATACCACGCCTTGGTTTAAGCCCACGCGCGATTTCAACGCTGAGGATGTGCGGTTCACTTTTGAGCGGATGCGCAATCCGAATATGCCGTTCCGTAAAGCGTATCCAACTGAATTTACAGACTTTCACTCTGCCAGCCTCGACAAGATCATTGCCAAGATTGAAGCCATTGATGATCACACAGTGCGGTTTACACTGAACACGGTC
>LXRJ01000240.1 GCA_001684025.1 Candidatus Glomeribacter gigasporarum
GGGTCGGCAGCTTTTCTCGCGGGGCCGAATTATGGATGCACCAGGCGCGGCTCTTTTTTGTTGCGGTGTTGACACTTGCACTCATCGCCGTCGTGTCAGGCTTAACCGTCATGGGGACGTATTTTTGGCAAGCGACCTCCCCTCATGAGAAGTATGCGTTGGAGCGCCATTGGAATGCGCATCTGCGGTATGCGCTATCGATGACGGCGAGCCAAATGGAACTCAGCGTCAATGGCGCGCCCTATAAGATGGAAGTGAAACAGGTCGCCCAGTTGACCGAAGCGATGGCCGGTGAAGCGCAGCGGAAATTAAAGAATGGCGGCCTGTTTGGCCTATTGACCGCGATAGGCGTGATGTTCCTGGTCAGCCTGTACTGGTTCGGATATGGCAAGAAGAAAATGACCGATAAAACATTGCGGGGCGCACGGCTCGTCACGGGCAAAGCACTCACCCAACTGATCCAATCGCGCGACGACGCCAGCCCGTATGTTCTTGCCGGCGTGCCGATGCGCCGGCATGCGGAAACACTGCATACCCTGATCGGTGGCGCGCAAGGCACCGGCAAATCGCAGCAGTTCTTTGCGTTGATGAAACAAGTGCGYGCGCGGGGTAAACGRATGATCGTCTATGACCCGACCGGCGAATTCACCCAGGCTTTTTATCGGGARGGRCAAGACATCCTGATGAACCCGCTCGATGCGCGCAGYCCSMATTGGACRATYTGGCAYGAARTCACCCARGACTATCATTTYGACAATCTGGCGAAYGGCTTGATTCCCGATCCYGTTGARGCCGACCCGTTTTGGGCGTTAGCAGGCCGAATGGTGYTSAAAGAYGTGTATCGCGTRTTGGGSCGCGAYRATCGCCGCACGAACCAKGATYTGTAYCACGCYATTGCGMRAAGYAAYYTGSMRGASATGCACRCGCTRYTACRMGGCACYGCTGGCGCSACGTATGTSGAYCCRATCACYGAAAGAACCGGCATGAGCCTGAAAATGACCGTGCAGAATCAACTTGAAGCCTTCCGGTTTTTGCACGACGAAGGGCAACCCTTCTCGATTCGTCAATGGGTGCATCAGGATAGCGATTCGTGGATGTTTATCACCGCACGCGAATCGTTGCGCGAAGCATTAAAGCCGGTGCTGTCGCTGTGGATTGATATTGCGATCAAAGCGGTGCTCGATCTGGAACCGATTCATCGCGAGCGGTTATGGTTTTGTATTGATGAACTGCCGACCTTACAAAAACTCGACATTCTGAAGCTCGCGTTAACCAACACCCGCAAATATGGTTTGTGCATGGTATTAGGCGTGCAGGACTTTTCCCAACTCTATCAAATCTATGGACACCATTTGGCTAAAACGATTATCTCTGGCTGCCAAAACAAATTGCTGCTGCGCGTTACCGATGGCGCAGCCGCCAAGTTGCTCGCTGAACTGATGGGACAAGCAGAGATCGACGAAAGAGAAGAAACGTTAAGCTATGGCGCCAACCCGCATCGGGACGGTGTGAGCGTTTATGCTCGCCGCGCRTTGCGGGACATTGTGTTGACCTCGGAAATTTTAACGTTGCCGGATATGACCGGCTACCKGGKCGTGCCCGGCGATTATCCGATTGCCAAAGTCCGCTATGCGTTTATTCCCACGCCGAAGATCGCTCAGGGTTTCGTCGA
>LXRJ01000077.1 GCA_001684025.1 Candidatus Glomeribacter gigasporarum
AGGAGAAATCCGCAGCAACAGATAGGCTTTGGTCTAATGCTGCTGAGTCATTCCTTTACTCTAGTCGCCCGTATGGCTTTGCACATTGGAGAGGCTCAGATAACCGGGGCCAGGCGACTTGATCGGGTGGCGAATGAAATCGGCGACCTGCTGCAGCCGTGGACAATCCAGCTCTCGCTCTGAATGTTTAAGGGCGCGAAGCGTGAGAATGCGCTCTGGGTGAAAATAATCAGCATCGAACCGCGCCTGGCTGCCGAAGTCCGACTGTAGCACCGCAAAAACCTTACGTTCATCCTTAGGCGGTAGGACAAGGCCGAGCGTCGCAAGAAGATAGCTGTCGAAGCCGGCGAGCAGCGCATCCGCTTCTGCGAGCTTGGCACGGCGTTCTGCGCGCGCGGCATCCATCGCGGTGACGAGTTTAATCTGAATTTCTTTGGGAGACACAGGGATAAGAAGTTTTCGAACTTCATCAGTATTGAGCTCAGGCCGCGTGGACTTGTTACCCCAACGATGGATTTGCTGGTTACCCGCATTACTCATCAGGAATTCAGAGAGATAGCGGGATAAGATTCCTTGCGCTGGCCGGATTGACGCCAAATGGGAAGTGATGTTCCCTTTGACAAGTTGTTTAGGAAAAACTGCTGAATAACCTAGAGAGCCCGCTTTCGTTAGAAGAACATCGCCGGGCAAAACTTCACTTCGGCAAAGTTGGGCATGTTTCTTCTCAGTAATATGAACTATTTTATTGTTCTCAATAAAACCCGAACAGCAATCTGAAACCCTAATCAGAGGAACACCTTGAGGAACGTATTCGTTTACTTTTAAGTCTGAACCGAATGGGCCATCAACAACTTGTTTTGAGACCACCGAACTACCGAGTTCATATACGGCATACGGTGATGTTTTTAATCGGCGCTCTAACTCAAGATGTTTTGGTAGGTAGAAACTAACATCAAGTCTGCCCTCATGTTCGCCCCACGTAATGCCAAATATATGGCTGTTTTGGCGTTCAGCAGGGCTTAGACGAAAAAAGGGGTTGGATCCTTCTGGAATGCCCGCCACTGCGCAACCAAGCCGGTATCCGGAATGATTTCCCGGTGCCGCTCGCTCCAGTCGGGCTTCTTCGGGTTAGCGGTGCTCCATTCGTAAAAGACGCGGTAATCAAACAAGTCGCAGCGTTGAATTTCCACCTTTTCCTTTTCCGGCGTTTCGCTCTCCACCGTCACGCTGAATGTTTTGCGGCCGGTGGCGTCATAGCCGATATTCTCGGCCAATGCCATAAAAATAGGCGCGTCATCGGGGATGGTTTTGCCTTCAGCCAAGCGGCGCATGAAAACGAGACTGGCCTTTACCCCAGCATCGTAGTGCGCGAAAGCGAATTGCGGCAGCGACACCACAGCCAGCAATTGAAAGTGAGCCAACACCCAGTTGCGCACCCCTTGCAGCGAGGCATTGGTCAGGATACCGTCGGGCAACACAATGGCAACGCGGCCCGCGCCGGGCTTGAGGAAGGCATGCACCCGTTCCAGAAACACGATTTCGGTCTTGAGGCTGGTTCGGAGTTTGATGCCCTTGGCCCCCCGTTTAATGCTCCCTTCACTTTGGGCGGATTCGTTGGGTTCGGTTCCGGCAGTGCTTTTGGAGAGGAAGTGCCGGAGTTCAAATTGCTCCAGGTAGCCTTCGTTTTTTTCTACACGTTTGATAACGGAACCGAAAGGCGGGTTGGTCAGCACCAAGTCGAACCTGCCTTCGACAAGTCCAGGGTTTGCACGCGTTAGCTTGGGGAAAAAATCCAGCGCATCATGGCCGACAATATTGGTATGGCCGTCGTCATGAATGATCATATTCATTTTGGCGACGCGCGCCAGTTCTTCGTTAATCTCCAAGCCGAATAGGTTCTTTTCGGCGAAGTCATGCCAATACCGGAAATAGTCAACTGTGCCCCGCTCCTTCTTGCGGTCCGCCTCGCGGCGCACATGATCGAGGGCATACAGCAGGAACCCGCCGGAGCCGCAGGCCGGATCGAGCACCACATGCTTGCGTTCAGGGTTGAGCATTTCCACCGCGAAGGCGATCAATTCGCGCGGCGTGAAGTATTGACCGAAATCGCCTTTAAAAAAGCCGCCCATGAATTCCTCAAAGGCCACCCCCTTGGTGTCGAGTTCGGTGCGGTCCAGGGAAATGCCTTCCAGATGTTCCACACATTGCGCGAGGATGGGCGGATCGATGTTGATTTGCTCAGTGAATACATCAGGCTCCAGTGCTTGCTCAGCTTGATAGAGTTTGTGGATGCGCGCGGCCAACTGCTTTGCGCTTTCATCCCCGCCGCGCTGAAATGCGTAAGGCGCGCCATTTGCGCGGTCCTGATTCTTCTCATCCCGGTGTTTAATGAAGATAAGCTTGCAAAACTCGCCGAAAGCGGCGATGGGACTGCGCCGCCCGCCTTCCCAAAGGGTCTGGTGGCATTTGCGGATCGCGGCACGTAATTCCTCGCGTGGAACCGCGGCAAGGTCTTGTCCTCTCTTATTCTTGTAGAAGCGCCATTGAGGCGGTTGACCATAGCGCTTTGGAATATCGGCAATATGGTTTTTGTCGCGCTCGCCTGCTGGAAACGTGTCGAAACGCAATAAGCGGCGGGTGAGTCCCGCGATGACGCCGGTATAAGTCGCCCCTAGACTGGCGCGGTTGCCGCACGCCTGCTCGATCGCCTGAGTAAATTCCGCATCGCTGATGTCTGCGCGTTTGCATTCGAACACGAACCAGGGGGATTTCAGCGCATCATCCCTATAGATCACAAGGTCGGCAAGGTCGTTCGGCGTGCGTCGCGGCACTCTGACTTCGAAGCGCAGGCGCTCTGGCGAGTATTCGTATTTGTAGACCAATTCGGCCCAGAATTCGGCGCGGACCTTTTCCTCAGGATCGGACCAGCGTTCCGAATGATTGGCTGCAATGTAGTGAATCCGCTGAGTTTTCCCTTCGCCGGTCATTTTGGCGTGACCGTCTTCAATCGCCTGTTGGAGGTAGGTTTTGTTTATCATCTCATCAATGTCCTTCGCCAAACTTATCCGCGATTAGAGCCAGCAAGGCGTGCATCGCTTCAGCTTCATCGGCGCCGTCCGTTTCAATCTGTACAGTACTTCCCATACCGGCTGCGAGCAGCATCACGCCCATAATGCTTTTTGCATTGACGCGGCGGCCATTGCGCGTTAACCAAATATGGCACTGATAACGGGCCGCTAATTGAGTCAGTTTCGCAGCGGCGCGCGCATGCAGGCCGAGTTTATTCATGATGACCGCTTCTTGTTGCAGCATAAGAGTGGCTTAAAAATGCTTTAAATGGTTGATGGGATGTGTTGAATACTGTTTACGCCCCCAGCAAGCGTTTTATCAGCTAGTGACGCTAACGGTTCGGCGCGGTAATTGACGGCGCGCACCAGCATGGGCAGATTCACGCCCGCCAGCACGCGCACTTGCGGTATTGCGGCCAGTTGCACTGCAATATTGGACGGCGTTGCGCCGAACAGATCGGTCAATACCAGCGCGCCGTTGGCGTCGATTAAACGAAGTAATTCTATACGCGCGATTTCAAGCCACTGGCTGCTTTCATGCTCTGGGGTGATATCCAGCGCGCCAGTGCGCGCAGGCAGTGCGCCATAAATATGAGACAGACACGCTATAAGCGCACTGGCCAGCGGCGCGTGCGCGATGATGAATATTCCAGCCATATGGAGAAATATGGAATAAAACAATATAAGGCGGCGCTGATTCTATCAGCCGTGGGCGCCGCTCGCGCATTTTTCAGCGAGATTCAGATAACGCTGGTGCAATTGATTGATCTGCGCATCGAGCGCATCGAGCGTTGTTTCACTGCATAAAACATCGTCTGCCTGTGCAACACGCGCACTGCGGCTCGCCTGCTGCGCAATAATGGTTTGAACCTGATCAAATTTGAGGCCATCGCGCTGCATCACGCGGCGGATTTGGTTTTCGATAGAGCAGTCAGCGACCAGAACGCGGTCGACGCGGTTTTTCCAGTGGCCTGTTTCAACCAGCAGCGGAACGACAAAAAGCACATAAGCGCTGCGCGCAGCGGATACTGCGCGCGCGCATTCAAGACGGATCAATGGATGCAAAATAGCTTCGAGTTGCCGCCGCGCATGCGGATCGCTGAAGATATGTTCGCGCATTTTGGCGCGGTCGAGCGCGCCCTCGGCGGTGAGACAGGCGCGTCCAAAGGTTTCATGAATGCTCGGCAGCGCCGCGCCGCCGSCCGCCGTGAGGGCATGCGCGATACTGTCTGTATCGATGACTGCAACGCCATGTTGAGCGAAGCGCTGCGCGACGACGGTTTTACCGCTGCCAATCCCGCCCGTTAGGCCAATCGAAAAGCGTTCAAAACGCTCTGTTAAAGCCGGGTCCATGGCATCCACGGCGGTGTCCAGAACAGCATCAGCGCCCCGGCGACGGCAAGAAACGGCCCGAACGGCAACGGTTGGTTTTTTTCGAGCGTGCCGCGCGCGCGCGCCGCCATGCCGAATAGCCCCCCGCTGGCTGAGGCGAGCAGCGCGATGGAAGGCAAGGCCGTCCAGCCGAGCCAAGCGCCTAGCGCGGCGAGCAGCTTAAAGTCGCCGTGCCCCATGCCTTCCTTATTCCGCACGAGACGGAAAAGCCAAGCGAGCAGCCAGAGTGATAGATAGCCCGCCAAAGCGCCAATGACGGCGTCAGCGAGCGGCGCGAAGCGCGCTTCAAGATTGACGATCAGCCCAGACCACAACAATGGCGCCGTCAGCGCATCGGGCAGCAGATGCGTCTTAAGATCGATCCAAGCCAGTGCCAGCAAGGCTGCTATCAGCCCATATGCGGCGAGCGCCGGTCCGCTTGCGCTGAAGCGCCAAAGCGCAGCGGCCGCGCTGGCGGCGCTGAGTACTTCGATCAGTAAATACCGAACAGGGATCGGCGCGCCGCACGCGGCGCATCGACCGCGCAGTCGCAGATAGGAAATCAACGGTATATTTTCTAGCAGTGTCAGCGTATGACCGCACGCCGGGCAGTGAGAGCGCGGCTGCCAAAGGTTGTACGCACGGCCCTTAACCGTATGGATGCAATGCGCCGCGCGCGCGCCGCATATATGCCCTGCTTCGGCATGCCAAGCGCGTTCAAGCATGATCGGCAGCCGGTGCACGACAACAGTGAGAAAACTGCCGATCACAAGGCCAAATAGCGTCACGATAAGGTATTGAATCATGTTCCAACCTAGAGAGCGTTTTTCAGTGAGATTGCCCAAGGAGCAAGCGCGAAGACCGTATAGAGATCGATGCGGGCGGAGCAGGTCTGCCTCGCTGCGCGATGGAGGCTCCTCTTGCTGCGAGCGCATACGGCGAGCGCATCGCTGCGCCGTGCAAGCCGCTGAAAAATGCTCTAAATCACATTCCCCAACTGGATAATCGGTAAATACAACGCAACAACGAGTCCGCCAATCAGCGCACCGAGCACCACAATGATCAGCGGTTCCACGAGGCCCGCGAGCGCTTCAATGCGCCGGTCAAGCTGATGGTCATTCAGGGTGGCAATATCGTTCAGCATTGTATCGAGCGCGCCTGATTCTTCGGCGACTGAAACGGTTTGTAACACAGCGGGCGGAAAGCAGCCGGTTGCGCGCATTGCGCCGCTCAGACGCTCGCCGCGCCGCACCGCGCGCGCAATGGTGTGCGTTGCGCGGTCGAACATCATATTACCGGTGATATTCGAAATCACGTCAAACGCATCCGCAAGCGGCGTGCCCGCTTTGAGCAGCGTGCCGAGCGCGCGGCTCCAGCGCGCAATCGCCCATTGCCGAAAGAGTGGCCCGACCATGGGAGGCATCAGCAGCGCGCGGTCGAAAGCGGCGCGCAGCGCGGCTGAGCGGCGCAGGCCGAAGCCGAAGCCAAGGCAGAGCACGAAGATTGCAAGGCTCGCGGGCACAATACCGCGCGCCGTTGCAGCCGACAATGCCAGCACCACGCGTGTCGGCGCGGGCAGCGCCGCGCCGAAACCGTCGAAAATCTGTTGGAAGGTCGGCACGACCCAAAGCATCAGCGCAACGGTAATCAGGAGGGCGAGCAATAGCACGCCCGCTGGATAGCTGAGCGCGGCGCGCAATTTGGCTTTTTGCGCCGCCGCGCGTTCACGGCTATGCGCGAGTTGCGCGAGCAAGGCGGCGAGCGATCCCGAAGCTTCGCCGACGGCAACCAGTTGGCAATACAGAGCGTCGAAGCAGCGATGCCGCGTGAGTGCGTCTGAAAAATGCAGGCCCTGCGCGATATCCCGCGCGAGCGCGCGCACAACGCGCGCCAGCGCAGAAGAGGCATCGCTCGCGGCAATAATGTTGAGCGCGGAGAGAAGTGGTACCCCAGCCTGGAGCAGATTGGCGAGCTGGCGCGAAAAAAGCGTGATTTCTGCGCTGCGGATGCGGCCCGGCCGCGCTGGGCCTTTGCGGATGATTTCAACCGCAGTAATGCGCTGCTGTTTCAACGCATCGCGTGCCGCAGTGACATCGGCGGCAATCAGCGCGCCGCGCCGCAAACGGCCGTGCGCATCGGTGCCGCGCCAAGCAAAGCGTGCGTCACGGACTTCGGATATAGGAACGACGGGCGTCATGTTTGAGCGTCGGTGACGGCCAGTACTTCTTCCAGACTCGTCACGCCTTCACGTACCTGAGCGAGTCCTGCTTCGCGCAGGGTTTTCACGCCTTCGCTTCTGGCTTGCTGCGCTAATGCCTGGCTGCCTGCGCGTGCGCTAATGATTTCACGCATTGCGCTGGAGACGGGCATGACTTGATGAATGCCAAGACGCCCATGGTAGCCGATGCCGTGGCAGTCCGGGCAGCCCGCCGGGCGGKACGGTTGCCAGTCGCGGGGGG
>LXRJ01000163.1 GCA_001684025.1 Candidatus Glomeribacter gigasporarum
AAAAAAAAAATTTTTTTTTTTTTTTTCCCTAAAACAATTTTTTTTTTTTTTAGTTTGCTTCGTTTGGTGGCCTTACAAAAAAGAAAGATTCAGCAGCTAACAAAAGAATTAAAAGAGTGTAGAGAGAATGCAGTAGCAAGAGTACAAGATGGGTGGATGTTGAAGCAGCAGTATGCGAGATTGTTAACAGAAAGAAATAGATTAAGAGTAAGACTAGAAAATGATGAAGAGGAGTTAAGAAGTTTACGGGAGAGAGAAAGAAGGAATAGAGATAGTAATAGCAGAAATAGATTGTCAGGTTTTGGTTTTTAAATTGTATATATATCTATTATTTTTTTTTGTTATTTTCTCTCTTTTTTTTTTGTTATAATAAATAAATATAAAGTTTAACTATAAAAATATAATACTATAATGTTAAAAAAAATTGTTCGAAAAAAAATAAAATAAAATAAAGATTTCTGATATTTCAACTAAGGGCCTTACTGAACCGGATCCTAGCAGAAAGCTCACCCTAGCCAGTTTCGAATGTATGACCTGTACTGTCTGGTAATACGCCTAATTCTGTTAATCCATATCAGAATAATTACTATTTTTCAAATTTGTACACCTTATGAAGATCATTTGAATGATAAAAAAAATATTATAACTTTAGAGTTAATTTGTAGATCAGAATGCTATTTTTCTACTATAATATACTTAGAAAAAAAGATATAATAGATTTTTAAGAATAAAATAATAAATAATAATAATATATATAATAGTTATAATAAAAATAGAAACTAAAACAAATAGTTTTTTTTTTTTTAATAAAGACACTTTTCGGTTAATACAAATTCTTTAATTTTCATATATTGACAAAGTTTGACTTTTTTCTGAACTTGTTTAAGAAATCTATCTTGAGCTTTCTTAGTTTTGACTTCATAAAGTTTGTAGAAGTCTCTGTTTAAATTTTGAAGAGGAAGAGGTAAATTAGGATATAAAAAATGTTGCATATCCCCTAGAATAAACAAAACTTTCTTTAATCTAGATTGATTAATTCTAAGTTTTAATAATTGTTGAATTTGGTTTAATCTAATATCAATTAGATCTTTGATATGGTAAGTAGAAGGTTCTTTGTTTCTTCTAGTAATTGGATAAAGACTCTCTTCATCTGAAGAATCAAGATTCCATTTATCTGCAAGTTCATTATTTAGATTATATCCTGAAGCTTGACCAGATTAAATTGTAGTAGTACTAATAATAATGATTCTAGTGATAAAGAAATAAAAAAATGCCTCTCCGCTACCGAACTACAAGAAATCGCAGAAGAAATGGCCAAAGTGCCTTATATGAAGTAATCAATATACTTCAAAGTGAAAATCGAAGGTAATTTAAATAGTAATAGAAATAATAATAAAAGTTTATAAATAAGTAATAATATATAATAATAATAATTATATTTTAGATTAGCCCGTGAAGTTAGAACGTTGAGAGCACGAGTAGCAGCATTAGACAGAGAAGTGGAGAATTTGGAGTATAAGGTAGAAGATTTAGAAGAAGCGGTAGAAGATAGAGAAATGTATATTGGAGAGATGAGTCAGGGAAATTGGTATAGAAATTTGCAGTATGTGGTTTTGGTAAGAGAATGAAGTACGTTGAGGGCTGAGGTGGAAAATCTACGGTTCTTAATTGAGAATATTCCAGTTCCAAATTAATTTTTCTTTTTAATAAAATTTTATTATTCAATCTAATAAATTGTGTTTTGTATTATCAATCTTGTTTGATGAATTGTTTATGTTGAGTTTGATTTGATTTAAGCTTAATAGATATAATATCTATTGTTGATTAGGACACTGACTACCTAATCAGAATTTTCTTTAACGTCAGATTTAAGAGCTTTCTTTAAACAATATCTTGAAAGTCATTTAACCCAATTGATTGTTACAAAATGCTCAAATTTAAAGTATTGTTATAAGAATAAGTATAGTGATATGAAGATATATACTTTATTCAAATACTTTAAATTTTTTTTTTCAAAAATTCTTTACATCATGCACAGTACTTATTAGACCCGCCAGTACTAGGCTATATACGTGTCTTACAGATTTCTATTTCTTAGTATACTTAACAATTATTTACGTGGCATTGTCAGGCTAATTTTAAAGACTTATAACTATTCTAAATTCCAGTTAATTCCAAATTTTCGCTCGAATTCATCCTAGTTATCAAAAATACTAGGCCTAATTTGTTTCAATTATAGAATAAGTATAGTGATATGGAGATATATACTCTATTCTAATTCAAATATCTGAGGTTTTGTACTTAGGCTAATTAATAACCTTCAAATGATCGCTAAAGTTAAAAATAGTTTCTAATTTTGTCATCAGATGATCTGCTAATTATAGTTGTTCCAATTTGTCAAATCAATTTCCGATTGATTTCCAGATTTGTTAAATCAATTTTTAATTGATTTTTAATTTTGTTTCATTGTTACAAAAAAAAGTTTTGATTATTGTTCGTAAAAAAATTTTAATTCTCTTCATTGTCTTCTTCTTTTTCAAATAATAACAATAACAATAATAACAACTTCAACTGCAACAATGCCACGAAATAATTTACCATGAGGTGTTCGTCGAGCCCAACATAGTGGCAATAGTGCTTTGTTCAAGGCCTTGAAAATAGTCCAAGATGAAAATTTACGGTGAATATTCATATCAAAAAAAAAATTTTTTTTTTTTTTTTMYMTTTAAATAAAACTCTAAGTGTGTTCTGGTTCCCATCGTCAAATCTATAAGCGACTTTTTATGCAAAACTAGCAACTGTACTTTTCATCAAAAAACTAAGCGATGATGTTCGCGAAGTTAAAGATGAAGTGCGATGTCAAAGGGTAGACCAAGAAAAGGATCTCTCTACAAAAGTGCTGGATGTA
>LXRJ01000165.1 GCA_001684025.1 Candidatus Glomeribacter gigasporarum
TTGTGGTGAAGATTGCTATATGTTGGAACTGCTTAACCGCCTTAAGGTACTTTGTAAGGTAAAAATCCTTGAGTGATGCGGGGGGTTCAGAGAACCCCGGGGCTTCAGAGAAGCCCCGCAAGCAAACCAGCAGGATATAGATAGGAGATCCCTTCTACCTCCTCAGAGACTACACGCAATCCAGAGAGACTCCTCTGATGATATAGTCCAAACCTCTAACTAATTAGGGGATTCATAGATCGCAAGATCCATGGTAACTTCATTTTGCCTACTCCTGTTTCTGCCCTTCTCCATGCAGCAACGATGGTAGTAGCAGGAGTGTTCTTATTTCTCCGGGTCTCTCCCTTGTTAGAGTTATCTGACTCGGCTCTCCTCCTTCTTATTTGGATCGGATCTGTAACGGCTCTTATGGCGGGKRGSNACCGGCCTATTCCAAAACGATCTTAAACGAGTTATTGCTTACTCAACATGTAGCCAATTAGGAATGCTTATGGTGGCTTGTGGTCAGAAAGGCCTCAGTCTTTAGTCTAAGTAAAGATAACACCACTATATGCTGAAAAGTCTATAATAGGAACAATCAGCAGGAAACCAACATGAGTTAGTAGGCTTCCTCAGAGACTATAAGTGGTGTATTCTGATTATATCCAAGTCAGAATGAAGAGATAGTCCGGATTAATCACTAAATAGGTTATTACCTGGATTATCTTGATATGGATAGGTGCACCGCTCTATATATGTTCCAAGTACCCATTTCCCTTTTCAGATCTTACGTATCACCCAGTGCGAAGATAGAGATTCCTGAGAACTTGCCTGGTTCATTTACAGAGATTATGACTGGGTTAATGGTTGGAGATGGTTCTCTTAGAATGCATGGTAATCACGCCTTATTATCCTACAGCAGAAGCATCAAGAATTCGTAGCTTATTTATGGGATATCTGTAAGGGATATAAGATAGTCACAAAAATGTGGGACTAGATTTGACAAACCTACAAATACGACTACACAGATGGCCTATTTCCAAACCTTCACTCTACCTTTTTAACTCTACAACATTTGGTACAAGTTGGTGATAAAGGAGGTCGGAAAACTGTGAAAATCCTACCAGATACTCATTTATGAGTTACTTACTCCTATTGCTCTAGCGTATTGGGTTGCTGGTGATGAGCCGTATGATACATCTAAGGGTGGAATAATCATCTTATGTAGAGACAACTTTAGATGAAGTTAATAAGCTATTTCTATCCTATTGGACAAGTTCAGTGTACGAACCTATGATTCCTTCGGAATCGCAAGGATAATCAGTATAGAATAGCAATACCTAGAGGGGGCTAAAGCCCCCAGATTACCCTAAATACCACAATATTGTAAAGCCTCATCTACCCCCCCCGACCCCGATATTCCACTATCGAATTGGGTTATAAGTTGCTTTCCAATCCGTAAAGGTATATTTACTGAACTTGATAAGTTGTTTAGTGATTATGGTTTAGCTTTCTCAATACAATTCGGCTCTCTTTCATTTGGTTAATCATGCCTTCTTCAAGGCGTTGCTCTTTCTATCCGCTGGGGCTGTTATTCATGCTCTTCAAGATGAGCAGGACCTACGTAAATATGGGGGATTGCTCTCACTCTTACCTTACTGTTATATTCTTATGTTAATTGGGTCATTTAGCTTAATGGCTCTTCCATTCCTCACAGGATTTTACTCAAAGGAGTTTATTCTTTCCTCAACTTATGGACACTACTCATTCAGCGGGGCTGGAGCATACTGGCTCTCTACTGTAGCAGCTGCATTTACAGCGGCTTACTCTATTCGCTCACTATACTTAACCTTTTTAACCAAACCCAATGGACCTAAGGTTAATTACATGGGTACTCACGAACCTTCTCTAGTTATGGCTCTACCATTGTTCATCTTGGCTGTCTTTAGCCTCTTCTTCGGGTTTATAGGTCAAGAAGCTTTTATAGGGGTCGGCTCAGGCTTCTTCACTAATGCCCTATTTCAGCACCCTAATCATGTTATTGAAGCGGAATTCTCTGTGCCTTTGGCCTATAAGCTATTTCCTCTAATAGCCACTATCTTATCTTCTTCACTACTCATACTCTTCTACACTTGCTTTTCTCACTACGGCATGTGGCTCAAGGACCTATGGAGGGGTTTATACGTCTTTTTCAACCAGCGTTACCATTTTGATTCTCTTTACTCCTTTATAGGATATAAGATAATAGCCTTGGGTTACATTACATGGAAATCACTTGACAAGGGAGTACTAGAGCTTCTGGGACCTTTTGGTTTAAGTAAGATGGTAACATCCTTCTCTTTACGTATTGCTTCTCTTGACACGGGGTACATTCCCCACTATGCTATTTTGATTCTTTTAGGCCTGATAGGCTTCATCTACTTTGTTTTAAGTATGCCAGACCCTAAAGGTCTGATACTTATCCTTGGTTTTACCTTAATATTGCCATATTCCCCTTCTTTAGATGATACCCAAAATTCCCCTCTTAAATAGATAGAGCGCCGTAGAAGCTTAAGTAGCTGGTGGATTCTAATGTGCATTGTATGTAATCCTTCTAACTATGGGTCAATGACAATGTTCCCTAGGGGATCCTTTGGATCCCCCACCCAATCCTGTAGCTAATTGAAGGCCTCAAAATACAGGCTCACCAGGTGAGCCAAGCGTTCTTAGTAGGACCTAATCCTATCAACTGTAGCCCATCTTCCAACTCTTAAGAAATAGTCTAGTTGCTAACTTTGGAAGCAAGTATATACCAGGAGATTATCATCAGCAAGGGTAGATACTAAGTTAGTACAGTTAGGAGAAACCACTTCCTCGGGTGGGGAAGTGCTAAAGGGCAGAGTAACCAAGAGC
>LXRJ01000065.1 GCA_001684025.1 Candidatus Glomeribacter gigasporarum
GACGATCAGATCATTCATAAATATGTGATCGGTTTCAAAATCAACCCCCTTGGCCCGACGATTTTTTCTGGGGTGGGTCTGCGATAAAAACAAACTGCACAAATACTTCTCCTTCTTTGACCATTCCCAGTTCATAACGCGCGCGCTCTTCAATCGCCGCCGTGCCTTGTTCCAAATCGCGCACTTCGCCCGCGTATTGTTCATTGCGCAGCTTTAACTGCGCATTCATGCGTTGCTGACCCGCCAGCTGGTGTTCAAGCCGATGAACCGAACGCCAGCCGCCATGCCCCCACCAGAGCGGATATTGAATCAGCGCCAATAGAACCATCAAGATGAGCGTTAGAGACGACATCCGCTTTTTAAATGATAAAACGCCGAACGTCCTGCATAGGCGGCGATTTCACCCAAATCTTCTTCAATGCGCAGCAATTGGTTGTATTTGGCGATGCGCTCGGTGCGCGATAAAGAACCGGTTTTGATTTGTCCAGTATTTAAGCCGACCGCAATATCAGCAATGATCGTATCTTCAGTTTCGCCCGAACGGTGCGAAACAACTGCTGTATAAGCGGCGCGTTTGGCCGTCTCGATAGCCGCAAAAGTCTCCGTTAACGTCCCAATCTGGTTGACCTTGATCAAAACCGAATTCGCAACATTGCGCGCAATGCCCTCTTTTAACAGGCGCGTGTTCGTTACAAACACATCATCTCCGACCAGTTGGATGCGTTTGCCGAGTTTTCCGGTCAGCAACGCCCAACCGTCCCAGTCATCTTCGGCCATGCCGTCTTCAATCGATATCAGCGGAAATTGTTCAGCCAGCGCGCTGAGATAATCGGTCAACTCGGCGGCGTTTAATTGCAATTCTTCGCCGCTCAGATGATATTGACCCTCACGATAAAACGCGCTCGCTGCGCAATCAAGTGCGCATAGCACATCCTCGCCCGCACGATAACCGGCTTTTTCAATCGCTTGCACCATCGTCGATAAACATTCTTGATGACTGGCGAAAGCGGGCGCAAAGCCGCCTTCGTCACCGACCGCCGTACGCATGCCAGCTTCGGCGAGAATTGTCTTCAGCGCATGAAAGATTTCAGCACCGCAGCGCAGCGCTTCCCGAAAGGTCGGCTGCCCGACCGGAACAATCATAAATTCCTGAAAATCCAGCCGGTTATCCGCATGCGCGCCGCCATTGATAATATTCATCATCGGGACCGGCATGTGCATCGCGCCCGTGCCGCCGAAGTAACGGTAGAGCGGCAAGCCCGCTTCGTCAGCCGCCGCCTTTGCGACCGCCATTGACACTGCAAGAAGCGCATTTGCGCCAAGCCGCGACTTATCCTCGGTTCCGTCCAATTCAAGCAAAGTTTTATCGAGAAACGCTTGTTCGCAGGCGTCGAGTCCCATCACCGCTTCGGCGATTTCGGTATTCACATGCTCAACCGCTTTTAACACGCCGCGGCCCAAATAACGGTTTGCATCGCCATCGCGTAACTCGACCGCTTCACGTGAACCGGTCGATGCGCCGGACGGCACCGCGGCCCGCCCCATCGCGCCGGACTCCAGCAAGACATCGCATTCAACCGTCGGATGACCGCGCGAATCTAAAATTTCACGACCAATGATGTCGACAATCGCACTCATTTAATGCACTCCAACTCTAAAATCGTTTTCGAGCCATGGTCTGCTTTTAACGGCGGCATCCAATTCGGTTAACACTTCAAGCAATTCACGCATACGCGCCAACGGTACCGCGTTCGGGCCGTCGGAATAGGCTTTTGACGGCTCCGGATGCGTTTCCATGAACAGTCCGGCGATTCCCGCTGCAACCGCGGCGCGCGCCAGCACCGGCACAAACTCGCGCTGGCCGCCTGATGCGGCGCCGCGCGCGCCCGGCAATTGCACCGAATGCGTAGCGTCAAATACGACTGGCGCGCCGGTTTCACGCATCATCGCCAGCGCCCGCATATCGGACACCAGATTGTGATAGCCGAACGATACACCGCGCTCACAGGCGAGAAAACGGTCTTCGTCCAAGCCCGCGGCGCGCGCTGCCGCGCGCGCTTTATCAATCACGTTTTTCATTTCATCCGGAGACAGAAACTGGCCTTTTTTAAGATTGACCGGCTTGCCGGAACGTGCGCAGGCTTGAATGAAATCAGTTTGCCGGCACAGAAAAGCGGGCGTTTGCAAAACATCGACAACTGCGGCGACGCGCGCAACATCCTGCTCGGTATGCACATCGGTCAGCACGGGCACGCCAATGCGGCTGCGCACTTCGGCGAGAATGTCTAGTCCAGCGTCGATGCCGCAACCGCGCAACGACTGGCCTGAGCTGCGGTTCGCTTTGTCGTATGAGGCTTTATAAATAAACGGGACGCTGAGCGCCGCGCAGATGTCTTTCAGCGCGCTCGCCGTCTCAAGCGCCATTTGTTTGGACTCAATCACGCACGGGCCGGCGATCAAAAAGAAAGGCTGGTTGAGTCCAACCTCAAATCCGCACAGTTTCATCCGTTGCACGTCTTTAAAGGAGTCGAAGCGGGCGTTGTGCGCGCGCGTTGATATTCAAGCGCAGCTTGAACAAAGCTGTTGAAAAGCGGATGCCCGGCGCGCGGCGTGGAAGTGAATTCAGGATGGAACTGCACGCCGATGAACCACGGATGCAAGTTTGGCTGCAATTCCATCATTTCAGGCAATCCGTGTTCAGGCGTTGCGGCGCTGATCACCATGCCGTGCGCTTCCAGTTTCGGCACAAAGCGGTTGTTGACCTCAAAGCGATGGCGATGCCGTTCGTTCACACTCGCGCCGTAAATGCGCGCCGCCTGGGTGCCAGCGTTCACCGGTGAACGCTGCGCGCCCAGCCGCATCGTGCCGCCGAGATCGGAATGCGTCGAGCGTTTTTCAACTGTTCCAGCGCGGTCATGCCATTCGGTGATCAATGCGACCACGGGGTCAGGCGTGTCCGGATCAAACTCAGTACTGTTGGCATGCGCGAGTCCAACGACATGGCGCGCAAATTCAATCACCGCCAATTGCATCCCCAGACAAATTCCCAAAAACGGGATTTTCGCGTTGCGCGCAGTTTGAATCGCCGCGATTTTTCCTTCGACGCCGCGCGCGCCGAATCCGCCTGGGACAAGGATAGCGTCGAGGTGCGTCAGTGCCGGCAAGCCACCTTTTTCAATCGCTTCCGAGTCGATATATTCAATCTCGACCCTTGTCGACGTGTGAATCGACGCATGTTTTAACGCTTCAACCAATGATTTATAGGACTCGGTTGAATCGACGTATTTTCCGACCATGCCGATCGTCACGCGGTGCCGCGGATGTTCAAGCGCATCAGCCATCCGCGTCCAAACCGATAAATCCGCAGGCGGCAGCGTCAAGCCCAATTCAGCGCAGAGAATATCGTCCAGCCCCTGCGCATGCAACATATTCGGAATGGCGTAAATATTGGCGACATCAGGCATGGAAATCACCGCATCCTGCGGCACATTGGCGAATAAGGAAATTTTGGCGCGCTCATCCATGGGAAGTACTCGGTTGGCGCGGCACAGCAGCGCATGCGGCAAAATGCCGATTTCGCGCAGCTTCTGCACGCTGTGCTGGGTGGGCTTGGTTTTCAGCTCGCCCGACATCGGCAAATAAGGCACCAAGGTCAAATGCACAAAGCACGCGCGCCGCCTGCCGAGTTGCAAACTCATTTGGCGGGCGGCTTCAAGAAACGGCAGCGATTCAATATCGCCCACCGTGCCGCCGATTTCAACGATGGCGATATCGGGCGCGCCGCCGCCCGCCGCGTGCACGCCGCCCTGGATAAAGATCTGGATTTCATTGGTGATATGCGGAATCACCTGGACGGTTTGACCGAGATAGGCACCGCGCCGCTCTCTGCACAAAACCGACTCGTAAATCTGTCCGGCGGTGAAATTATTCGCACGGCGCATTTTGGTTTGCACAAAGCGTTCATAATGGCCGAGATCGAGGTCGGTCTCCGCGCCGTCTTCCGTCACAAAGACTTCGCCGTGCTGAAACGGATTCATCGTGCCCGGATCCACGTTGATATAGGGATCGAGCTTGAGGAGCGTGACGCTCAGTCCGTGGGATTCAAGAATGGCGCCCAGCGAGGCGGCGGCGATGCCCTTGCCAAGGGAAGACACGACGCCGCCGGTAATAAAAATGTATCGGGTCATTGTGAACAGCCTGAGTGAACAGCCTGAGGCGGATTGATGATTATATCGTCTACAGATGCGCACTCGCCTGTGCCCTTGCCTTCTTTTAATCTAAAAACCCGTTACAAACCATGCGACTGCCGCAATTTTTGATTCCGTGGGAGCCTTCCACGGTATTGCCGATTATTTTTATCGTGATCGGCGCGCTCTATCTGCGTGGTATGAATCGTGCGCATATCAGTCATGCGCGCAAGATCGCCTTTTGGTCCGGCTTCGCGCTTTTTTATATCGCGCTGCAGTCGCGCGTCGATTATTACGCCGAACACGAGTTTTTCGCGCACCGCAGCCAGCATTTCGCGCTGCATCATCTTGCACCGCTGCTGGTGATGGCGTCCTATCCAGTGTCTGTTTTGCGCGCTGGATTGCCGCTGCGCTGGCGGATGCGCCTGCGCGCCTGCGGCAAAACTCCAGCAGCGCGCGCGTTGCTTAATGTATTTCTAAATCCGGCGCTGGTTTCGGGCATTTTCGTGGCATCGGTGCTGGTCTGGCTGATTCCGCCGATCCAATTCTTATCGATGATTGACGCGCGGCTCTACCGATTTATGAATGGGTCCGTTGCGCTGACGGGCTTGGCATATTGGGGGATTCTGCTTGATCATCGTGCGGCGCCGCCGGCGCGGCTGCGCGCGGGATGGCGCGTTTTATCGCCGCTGCTCACCATGACGCCGCAAATTCTCGCCGGCGCATACATTGCTTTCACACAACGCGATCTGTATCCAATCTTCGATTTATGCGGGCGCGCCTTCGGCTTGCCCGCGCTTGTCGATCAAAACATCGGGGGCTTAATTTTGTGGATTCCCGCCTCACTCATAGAAGCGATCGGCAGCATGATCGCGCTGCGGCATTGGATGCGGCTCTCGCAAAGGGGCCGTTTATAATTTGAATTCTAATCTGCCTTTCCGACACCGCTTTTGAGCCTTCCACTTTCGTCGATCTCAGAACCCAGCTTTCTCGCGCCTATCGCCGGCGACCTTAAGCAGCTTGACCGCGTGATTTGGCAGCATCTGGATTCTGAAATTGAACTCATTCGCACCATTGTCCAATACTTGATTCAGGCCGGCGGCAAACGGCTCAGGCCGGCGTTGTTATTGCTCGTCTGCGCAGCGCTCGGCGCGCACAGCAAGGAACGCTATGCTCTGGCCGCCGTGATCGAATTGATCCATACGGCGACCTTGCTGCACGATGACGTCGTGGATACATCCGATCTTAGACGCAGCAAAAAAACCGCCAATGCGCTCTTTGGCAATGCGGCCAGCGTATTGACGGGCGATTTCCTATATTCGCGTGCATTCCAAATGATGGTCAGCATCGGACGCGCGCGCGTGATGCAGATTCTGGCCGATGCAACGAATATGATTGCTGAAGGAGAAGTGCTGCAACTGATCAATACGCGCCAGATAGATATGGACGAAGCGCGCTATATGCAGGTTATTCACTACAAAACAGCCAAACTGTTTGAAGCGGCCGCGCAGCTCGGCGCGGTCATCTCAGGCGCGCAAACTGCGCTGGAAAACGCCGCTGCTGAATTTGGCCGGCATATCGGCACTGCGTTCCAGCTGATGGACGACTGGCTCGATTATGCAGGAGACGCCCAATTGATGGGCAAAAACGCCGGCGATGATCTGCACGAAGGCAAAGTCACGCTGCCGCTGATTTATCTGCTTAAAAACGGCAGCGGCGTGCAACGCGCGCAAGCGCGCGCGGCCATTGCAAGCAATGATCCGGATCATTTTGAAGCCGTTCTTGAGGCGGTGCGCGGATCGGGCGCGCTTGATTTCACCCGGCAATACGCGCAACGCGAAGCGCAACACGCCGCTGGCGCGCTGCGCGCATTTCCGGAGTCAATTTATAAACAGAGCTTGTTAGAATTATGCGTTTATTCGACAACACGGAAGTTCTAGAGCTTTTAGAGTCTTTTCCAATTGTGTTCAACAAGGAGCCCGCCGCTCGCCGTTGCAGCGCGATTGGAAAAGAATCGGGGTGTAGCTTAGCCTGGTAGAGCGCTACGTTCGGGACGTAGAGGCCGGAGGTTCGAATCCTCTCACCCCGACCCTGTTTTTGAATTACAACCTGTTCAAACCCTTCGCTTGAACGCTTTTCCCCTGTGGGCGCAGCTGTGCGCGATTATTGCACTATTGCTGCTCTCCGCTTTTTTCGCGATTTCTGAAACGGCGATGGTGGCGCTCAACCGCCATCGGCTTAAGCATTTCATCAAACAGGGCCTGCTTGGCGCGCGCACTACCCAACGCTTGCTCGCGCGCACCGATCATCTTTTGAGTTTTCTATTGATCGGCAACAGCCTGATCAATACGGTGATTTCCGTATTGGCGACTTCTATCGCGCTGCGCGCCTTTGGCGCGCACTCATCCATTCTGGCGCTCGCAACGGCGGGCATCGCCTTACTGATCATTGTATTTAGCGAAATCACGCCGAAAATTGTCGGCGCCGCCTATCCGGAAAAAATCGCGCTGCCGGTCAGCCTTGTTCTAGACCCTTTAATACGCGCAACGCGCCCCTTGGTTGGATTTCTCAACCTGTTCGCGTCTGGTCTTCTACGCCTGCTGCGCATCGATACGCGTCACGCACGAACGCATCGCCTATCGATCGATGAACTGCGTATGTTGGTGCTTGAAGAAAGTCACTTCTTGCCTTATCAGCATCGCAGCATTTTGCTGAATCTGTTCGATCTTGAACATACGTCCGTCGATGATGTGATGACGCCGCGCACGCGCATTGAAGCGTTGGATGTCAACGTTCCGCTCGAACAGCTACTACAACAGTTGGATAAGTGCGAACACCATGCGCTGCCGGTCTACAAAGGCGATATCGACCACTTGCTCGGCATTTTAGAGGTCCGGAAAACTTTCCCTGCACGGCATACGGGCCGGTTCAAACACGACATGCTGCGCGCTTTGCTCACTGAGCCTTACTTTGTCCCAAGCGGCACGCCTGTCTTCCAGCAGCTGCGCTCTTTTCAAGAGAAACCGCACAATATGGCGCTGGTCGTCGATGAATACGGCGAGGTGCAGGGACTGATCACACCTCAGGACATCATTGAAGAATTGACTGGCGAATTCGCAAGTGCCCTGCCCCATCTGCACGGCGCGCGTTTGCAATGGGACCGGAGAGGAGAATGTATTATCCCAGGCAGCATGCCATTACGCGAACTGAACCGCGCGCTTTCGCTGCAATTGCCGGTGCGCGGTCCAAAAACGCTCAACGGCTTGATTCTAGAAGCGCTGCACGAAATTCCAGAGGGAAAAATCTGCTTAAAAATTGGCGATTGCCGAATGCTCGTGATGTACACTGAGAATCAGGCGATCCAAACCGTCAAACTGTTCCAAAGCCCAACATTAGCTGAATAGCTGAATCGCGTTATTGAACGCAATGCGCAACGCTTCGTATTCCCGAGCCAAGAAAGCTTTTTTGCAGCGCCGCCATGCTCAACTCATCTCCAGCCTCAGATTCCGCTGCACCGGATGCGCCAGCCGTTCATTTGCTGCGCGACATTTTGCGCGCCGCCGCGGCGCGCAGCGCGTCCGATCTACATATCGAACCGGCTGAACATGATTGGCGGGTTCGGCTGCGCGTCGACGGCGTATTGCACGAAATCATGCGCCCTCCGGCGCATTTGCGCGACCGTTTAATCACCCGCGTTAAAGTGCTTGCGCGTCTGGATATCGCCGAGCGGCGCATCCCTCAAGATGGACGCCTCAGAATATCGATTGAACATGGAAAAATCGAAGAGTATCGGGTCAATACCCTGCCCACGCTGTTCGGAGAAAAGCTGGTGCTGCGCCGTCTGGACGCCTTGCCGCCCGATCTCACGCTCGGCGCGCTGGGCTTCGATACAGCCCAGCACACCACGCTGGAGAGAGCGATCCATGCGCCGCACGGCATGGTGCTGGTGACGGGGCCGACCGGCAGCGGCAAGACGGTCACGCTCTACTGTCTGCTGCAACAACTGAATTGCGAAGCTTTAAATCTATGCTCGGTCGAAGACCCAGCTGAAATTCAGCTGGCCGGCGTCAATCAAGTCAGCGTGCGCGAGAAAGCGGGGTTGACTTTTGCAGCCGCGCTGCGCGCTTTTTTGCGCCAAGACCCAGACGTCATTATGGTCGGCGAAATTCGCGATCCAGAAACCGCCGATGTTGCGATTAAAGCCGCGCAAACTGGGCATCTTGTCCTTTCCACCCTGCATACCAACGACGCGCCGGCCACGCTGGCGCGCTTGCTCGATATCGGCGTGGCGCCGTTTAATCTCGCAGCGGCGATCCGTATCATCACTGCGCAGCGGCTGGTGAGAAAACTCTGCCTGCGCTGCCGCATCCCAGCTCCGGTTTCGC
>LXRJ01000168.1 GCA_001684025.1 Candidatus Glomeribacter gigasporarum
CCCAGAACAGCGTTCCATCAAACTTGATGTAAACATATTCAATCTTATCCTCACCCTGGGCAAGTGTTATATTTTCATTCCGTAGCACATTATACTTAAACATCTCACCRTAGGTCATCCKYTTGCCTGTCGCTATCCTGTAAAACTCTTCCATCATTGTACTGCCAAGCAACTCTAACCTTCGCATGATAAATGGCATATCAAATCCATTTGAATTGTGACCAATAATCACATGAGGTTTGATATTATTTTGTATCTTTGCAAATGCTCGATAAAAATCATGCTCTCCATTGACCTTTAACACGTGTATTGGGAAGTTTATAACATTACCCATCTTACCAATAAGCTTATAAATCACCTCGTGTTCACTGTCAACCATTTCTTGATATCTTTTATCAGAAAAGTTTACCATACTTTTCACAGTATCAGGATTAACTTTTTGAAATTTTGTTATATCATTTACCATCTTCCATATTCTTTCTTTGATCTTTTCATCCGATTCGTACCGAAGAGGCGTATCAGGYCCAGTGTCAAGTAGGCAGATTACACCTAATGGTAAAAGATCGGTGCCTTGAGTGAAAACGCTAATATTCATATAAGCTCGATCAAATGGTGTACCACCACGTCCAACCATATCCTTTTCTGTTATCTCATCATTGAAGTTTTGTAAAAATGTCGTCTCTAAATCAAATGCATGTACAATTTCATTGCAAAAGAATTCGTTTTCTAAAAAGATAACATCCTTATCATATTCAAGATAATTTTCATGCTCATTCAGTGAAAGTACACGTGTTTTGTCTTTAAGTGTGAAGAAACCTGAAATGTGAAAATAATCCTCTTTTTCATCTGTGTATATTCGACTACGAGCAATAAATTGCCCATATTTACCACTAATCGAATCTTCACAGATTGTATATGCTTTGAACTTATCCTGTCTGATAGCCTGAATGACGGATCTCCGTTTATTATGATCTGTAAATCGAATTCGTAAATATTCTTTACCATCACCACGCTTAACAAGCGGATAGTCTTTTATCAGACTGGTCATTTTCACCCATGCACCATTAGGATGCCTGGCATTGGTGTATTCCATTGTTCGAATTAAAATGTTACAATATTCTTTGGGATTTGGATGCTTGGGTGGTATTAGAATATCGAAGAATACTTCGAAATTTGTAAATCTGACCCATGTTGTGATTCCATATGATTTATTTGTTACTTGTGCACGTAAAACATATAATTCTGTTTCTGGGTCTACTTCATCGATTATYTCACCTATTGAATAGATATCTCCTGCATTTAGTCCTATACTGCCACTAAGTTCTGGGTATCTAAAACATAACAAATCATGTTTAGTTGGAATCTGATGAAAAAACTCGTATTCTGTCATTTCAAAAACCAAGATAGCTAATCATTGTTTGATTTACAAAAAAAAATATTTATTTATAAAAAATATAATATTTGTGTAACTTAGATCATGGTTATCGATAAAATATTACTACGTTTATAATTACTACCAAGTATATTGCTCATTTGGTTTATTTTTTTATATATTTTTTTTTAGGTTTTGATTCAATATCATTGTCACTAGTGCTACCCTTTGTGTCACTCCCATCAGAGGAACATGCTTCTTTTCCATCACGCTGTTTACTGAGTTTACGTTTTAGTTCATTGTTTTCCTTAAGCATCTTATCAATCTTTGCATCAGTTTTTTTACGTGTTATCCACTCGATGAATCCCTTGGAGAAATGTGGAAATGCGTACTTATTAAGATGTGTAATACCCGAACAAAAAGATGAAGACTTTGTATTCTGGTATTCATTTTTTTTAATTTCGCCATATTCGACTATTTTTTTCATAACTCTCATAAATATTTTGATCTCTTCTTCTTTAAAATTGTTATTAAATTCGATATCCATGAWCYYYKMYNCRTMTTMYTTTTGGGTAATTCCAAAGAGGTAATTGCTTAACATATTAAGTCCAGCTTCATGGCTCGCAGAATCCCATTTTGTGATATTTTTCTTAGATGAATTATCTCTWGAATCATTAACCACCTGTTCTTTTTCGATCTGATGTTCCATGGTTAATCTTGGATGTTAACTTTGATTATTATTGCTGTGAAGACCAATTATCATTGATTAATAAATATGTTAAGGTTACACAATTATATCTAAGTAAATATATAAAGGTCCCGAGTCTGTGTTGGGTCCTGTAATCATTACTTTGATCTCTTGATATGGATACAAACAGACCCGCGACCGAAGAAGAATTAGCTATTGCTGCTTTTCTTACCTCTGTGTTAAAGTTTGAACCTAGAAATAGAAAGGCACCTGAAGATGCAGATGTATGGGTGCACTATAAAGCAACCAAAGGTCTAATAGCAACTTATACTTTTACGATTACAAATCGTGTTACTGTAACTGAAGAAAATAAAACACAAATATATACAATATCTGGTATTGTTAAAGATCTTTCTAGGCGCAATGAGGTAGATCATGAGTCACGAATGATGAGTTATCTATACGAAATAGGTCATTTTAAAGATCAAAGAAATCCACATAAAGATGAAATRCGTGTTGTTAATTATAACAAATCACTTTTCATCGATACCGAGAGAAAGAGCATCAACTCGATTCACAAAAATACCTTTTCTTATCTGTTTTATAATAAAACAGAAGTTGCAAAAGAACGGCTACGAAAGTTATTACAGTATGAAGAAACTGTAATCACAATCATCGATGAAAATCCAAAGCAAAACATTACAAAACTTGCCAGAAGCACAACATCAATGATCATATTTCCAGATGAAAATATGACAGAAGTGCAAGAAAAACCCCAACGAAGA
>LXRJ01000203.1 GCA_001684025.1 Candidatus Glomeribacter gigasporarum
ATGAATTATCACATAACTTGAATAAAAAAATTTGATATATTAAATACCACAATTCAACAATTGATAAATATAATGGTGTTGGTTGATTAGCGTGATGATAGTTGGTGTGATGATAGTTAGGCGAAGGAATAGTTAGGTAAAGAATTGATTAACTCTATACAAGAATGGTTGGCATGATGATAGTTAGATGGATATGCTAAATGCTACAATTCGACAAGTTAATCACAGATGAATTATCACATAACTCAAATTAAAAAAATTAACATATTAAATACCACAATTCGACAATCGATAGACATAATGGTGTTGGTTGATTGATGTGACGATAGTTGGCGTGATGATAGTTAGACAAAGAGATAGTTAGGCGAAGAATTGATTAACTCTATACAAAAATAGTTGGTGTGATAATAGTTAGATAGATATGCTAAATGCTACAATTCGATAAGTTAATCACAGATGAATTATCACATAACTCAAATTAAAAAAATTAACATATTAAATACCACAATTCGACAATCAATAGATATAATTGATACAATAATGTTAGTTAATTGGCGTGATGATAGTTAGGCAAAGAATTGGTATAATGATAGTTAGATAGATATGCTAAATGCCACAATTCAACAACTTAATCACAGATGAATTATCACATGACTCAAATTAAAAAAATTAACATATTAAATACCATAATTTGACTATCGATAGACTGGTTGATTGGTGTGATGATAGTTGGTGTGATAATAGTTAGACAAAGAATTTGTGTGATGATAGTTAGATGGATATGCTAAATGCYACAATTTGACAACTTAATCACAGGTGAATTATCACATGACTCAAATTAAAAAAATTGACATATTAAATACCAAAATTCAACTATCAATAGACTGTTTAATTGGTATAATGATAGTTGGCATGATGATAGTTAGGCAAAGAATTAGCATGATGATAGTTAGATGAATATACTAAATGCTACAATTTGATAACTTAATTACAGATGAATTATCACATAACTTAAATTAAAAAAATCAATATATTAAATACCACAATTCGACTATCGATAGACTGGTTGATTGGTGTGATGATAGTTGGCATAATGATAGTTAGACGAAAAATTGGTGTGTGATAGTTAGATAGATAAGCTAATTGCTACAATTTGACAACTTAATCACAAGTGAATTATCACATGACTCAAATTAAAAAATCAATATGTTAAATACTACAATTCAACTATCAATAGACTGGTTGATTGGCATGATGATAGTTGGTATGATAATAGTTAGGCGAAAAATTGGCATGACAATAGTTAGATGGATATACTAAATGCCACAATTTGACAACTTAATCACAGGTGAATTATCACATGACTYAAATTAAAAAAATCGACATATTAAATACCACAATTCAACTATCGATATACTGGTTGATTGGCATGACAATAGTTAGTATGATGATAGTTAGGTGAAGAATTGGTGTGATGATAGTTAGATAGATATGCTAAATACCACAATTTGACAACTTAATCACAGGTGAATTATCACATGGCTCAATTTAAAAAATTTGGCAACAATTCAACAATCGATAGACATAGATGAAGAAAGTCTGTCTGGCATGATGATAGTTGGTACAATGTTAGTTAGTTGAAGGATTGATTAACTCTATACAAAGTGCCAAATTTTATATRATCAGTTATAAGTYGATTATGATGTTATGCTATAAGTCRATTACTATATTGNTTTTTTTTTTCAGTYATTTGACAATTACAAGTTCYAAAGYAATCATAGTATAAACTCTGTATGATTAGTTATTTTAGGGCTTGCAATTGTCAAACRATTGATTACTTTAGAACTTGTAATTATCAAATGACTCCCTTACTATATTGATTTTTTTTTTTCAAYGCRATCAGAATTTAAAAATTTTTCATAAATATAACCAAATCGAACACTTTTTTTATTGAATTTCTCTCTTCCAAGTTTTCTTTCTTTCTTAGATTGTTTTTTAAAATAAATTATTTTTAACCATGGCTAGAACAAAAGAACTTAATAAACAGGCCAACCTTCTCAATTGGCAGCTGCTGCCACTCCTTTRACTCAACCATCTACAACTCCTTCGACCCAACCATTCACAACTCCTTCTACAACCTCTTCAATTCAACTACTTACAACAACTTCTTCAGCTAACCATCTATTACACCTTCGACCCAACCATCT
>LXRJ01000205.1 GCA_001684025.1 Candidatus Glomeribacter gigasporarum
AAGACCGTCAGTTAAGTGTATGACTGCTACAGACTAGCTCGCCGATAGGTGCCTGCGATGGTGCTTAATGTATAGTCGGGGTTTCTTACTGAATTTCAGTATCTAGGGCTTTAGGTAAATCCTCACTTTAGGTTGTAAAGTACAGTCGATTAGATCAAAGAGAATTTCTCTTAGCTAGAGAAAAGGTCTGATTGAGAAACCTGGCGACTGTGATTACTAACCTTTTATCGGCTATACCTTGGCTTGGTACAGACTTAGTTGAATTTATATNGGGGGGGTTACTCTGTAGGCAATGCTACCTTAAACCGATTCTACTCTCTGCATTTCCTCTTACCTTTTGTCCTGCTAATGTTAGTAATCATGCACCTGATTGCACTCCACCAAAATGGTTCCAACAATCCGATGGGAATTTCAAGTTCCCTTGATCGTGTTCCACTTCACCCGTACTATACGTTTAAAGACTTGGTAGGTTTCTTCGTCTTTTTCCTTGTGTTATCTATTTTCGTATTCTTCTTGCCTAATACTCTAGGCCACCCTGATAACTACATTCCGGCTAATCCAATGCAGACACCAGCTTCTATCGTACCAGAATGGTACCTGCTCCCCTACTACGCAATCCTGCGCGCCATACCTTCGAAATTACTAGGGGTAATAGCTATGATAGGGTCCATCTTGATTCTCTTCCTCATGCCCCTTCTGGACACTTCACGTGTCCGATCTTGTGCCTTCCGTCCTTTTATGCGTTTACTATTCTGGGGTTTTGTGGT
This sequence comes from Candidatus Glomeribacter gigasporarum, assembly GCA_001684025.1. GTDB lineage: Bacteria > Pseudomonadota > Gammaproteobacteria > Burkholderiales > Burkholderiaceae > Glomeribacter > Glomeribacter gigasporarum_A. The sequence goes on from LXRJ01000205.1 coordinate 768, forward strand.
TAACTTCCTTATTCTTACGTGGATCGGGTCACAACACCCAGAGCCCCCTTTTATCACTATTGGTCAAGCGTGTTCTACATTCTACTTCTCCTACTTCTTACTGTTCGTTCCTCTCATTGGCTTAATGGAAAATACCCTCTCAGATTTAGCTACTCTTGGTTCTGACCATTCGTCTTATAAGAAAGAAGCTACGTTAAAATAGAGGATAAGGTTCTACTAAAGVCWAGGCGGTATTAAAAGGAGATATGGTTGGTATGGTTGGTATGGGGGAGTTCCCCAACCATAGCAAGGCAGGAGCTGGTGTAGGGCTAGGTTTAATGTGTTCGGCCCTTTAGGGCCCGCGCCACATCAGTTTTATTGGCACTATTGCTAGTTGATCTCTTGGTCTTATGATGAGAATGCTTTTCATTCTCTTCGATTCCCTTTAACTGTGCCTTTTCTTACACCCCTCTTATTACTAGCCCTCTCTTGTATTCCTTTCAGATCAGAAGTAAGTCCCTTCTTTCGTCTGCCTATCGTCCTGGAGTTGGTTACTTCTATCTGGTAGCTACTAGGCTTTAGTTGGGCTGCTTTTAAGGCATCCCCTGGTTTGTTATCTACTCCTGGGTTAACCCCTTCTTTATGTTACTTAATTCACTTCTCCCCTCGGTTGTGTCGTTTCCCTAACTGTTCCTTGGATAGCTGTTATTGGTTACTAGTTACCTATTCCTAGATGGTAGATACCCGGTTATATCTATCCCATGCCTCCTTGCCTCCTTGTTGGGATGAAACTAAGCCTTAATGGCTTCCTGATTTCTTATAGCCTATCTGTTCCCATTCACTGTCCTTTGCTTCACTTGCTTACCTGTTTGATCTCTTTGGAATTGGACACTGATTTAACTCTTGTGCCTGCACTAGGCGGGTTCATTGGAACCTGGTTAAACCCTTGTCACTAGGATCCTATGGATCCGATGTAGCCAAGACATGGGTAAGGTGGTTAAAGACTTGGTAGATACCTTCCTTTGTGTCTCGTCACTGTTTAAACTCTCTCTTACTAGGATCGAACATGGTAGCGGGGCCCCTAAGGGCCGGGAACCGTAGATCCCCCCTACCTTGCTTTAACCTGGCTAACTGGTAGGGTGTTGGGGGGGTTTGGCCCCCCTACTACCACCCTGTAAACGGTTCCCTTGTAAGCTGGCTTACCGCTTAAACCCCGTAAGGCTGGTTACTCTGCCTCTCCCTTCCCTTGCCTTAGCCTTCCGTTTCCTAGCCTAATGGCCTCCCTTATCACCTGCTTGAATTCAGAATCAGGCCTTGTTGCCTTTAATCCCTAGTGAGTGGTAGGGTGAGGTAACTCTGACCTGTGGTGAGCAGGAGTTAGCAGTTACCCGGCGGGGGATCCAAAGGATCGCCGGGGGGCTTTAGCCCCCCC
>LXRJ01000064.1 GCA_001684025.1 Candidatus Glomeribacter gigasporarum
CCAGTCCATCGCATTGCCGTATTCGTCCGCGGCAATGCGGTACAGGTTGCCGCCGGCAACGGTCAAAGACTTGCCGCGCCCATGAATCGCCCCAATGTTGGCCTGCATCCGGCCCAGTGTCCGATCCAGATGAATCAGATGCGAGGATTGAAAAAGTGCATCGGTAACGCTGAACAGTCCATTGATGTGTTGCGCGGCTGGGTTCTCCGGCAGCAGGCCGCCTAGGGTCGTCGCGTTCCGAATCACGCCATTGGCCGATTCAAGTAGTACGCTCACTTGAGTGCGTACTGCGGCAATCGGTTCAAGCACCGTGTTCAATGCGCTTTGCGTCAGCGTTGCAAAGCGGCTGACCGCGCCTATGGCCTGGTTAAGTCCACCCATCAACGTAGACAATTTCCCATGTCCAATGTCCTTCGCATATTCATTTGCCGCCTGCATATCCTCTCCAATCACTTGATCCATATCCGGCGCGGCAATGGCCTCTACCGGAGCCGTTTGATCTTCGACGACTGCGCACACAATCCGATAGGGCAGCCGGTAAAAACGCTTGAATTCACAGTGAAACGATTGGATCACCACGGTAAAGGCGAATTCCGACCATGAAAGAGCGAGCGGTTTTCCCGCTTTACGCAAGCCATCAAGATAGAGGGCGCGCTCAAGCGCCTGCGCGCCGATAAAAATCCCCGACCATTCAATCGGGGCGCTCGCTGCGCCCATTGCATCGATGACGCGCGCGCCGCCCACCCGATCATGAATCGTCAGCCGATGCTCGCCGCCGAACGGGATCTGTTCAGGGATTTCATAGCGACTAAACGTGAAATCGCCGAGCGTGAGTGTCGTATCCACTTTCATCTCAGCATCGAATCAACGACCTGTTTTGCGAGCGTTTTCACGACATCAATCGTCAGCGATAGCCCTTTTTCTCTTGCTGTACTTTTGACTGTATTCCAGGCGCTTTGCGGGCGGATGCTGTCAAGCAGTTGATGTCCTTGCCAAGTCAAGCGCGTGGCGTGACAGTCCAGTTCATCGCCAAAACCTTCGCTGCATTGTCCGCAAATCAAGCCGCCTTCAATCAGTAACTGCATGTGATAGACGGTTTTTTGATGATCGTAGCCGGATACTTCATGACTGCGTAGAACGCTTATAGTATCGGGTAATGCTTCTAAAGCGAGCATCACCGTGCGCGCACAATCCCAATCGAACTTCATGATGTCTTCGTTTATCCCGTTAATTCATGCCATGCCGATAGGAAGAACGCCCATCGTCGGGTCAAAGAGGGGCGCGCTTGCGCTTGGCCGGTTTGCAGCGCGCGCCTGATGCGTGGTGACCGCCTTCGCAATCGTTTGATCTTTGAGCTGGATCACCGAATGCACCTGTATGGTTTGAGTCCGCCCAGGCAGAGGTAATAATGAACTGACCGGCGCCGATGTGCGGCGCTTCTCCTTCGCAGAGGCGGGCGTGTTATTTTTGGAAGCCGCCGCATCATTCAGACGCTTTTCCATTTCAAACGCCCAGGGCCGGTTGTTGGTTGCAATAGCCCAATCAATGGTGTGCTGCTGCATTTGCCCCATGAATCCATACAGACGCGATACTTGACCCTTAACATCATCTATGGCTTCGCCGATAAATCTTCCAACGGGTGAGCGCTTAAGCCATCCCCAGAGCTGACCGATCCAGCCGGTCATCGATTCGTACACGCCCTTGGCAAAATCACGGACGGCTTTTGATGCGATATTCCACCAACGCATCGCCTGTTCAATGTAGGGTCGGAGGATGTCCTTGAGCCATTGGATTTTTCCGGCCACCCATTCAACGCTCACTTTGAAGATGGCCCTGATGACTTCCCAAGTGTTTTTCACCTCTTCCGCAATCCCTCCAAAATAGGTCTTAAATACGTTTTTGATGAATTCCCAGACTTTCTTCACATAAGGGCCGACCACATCCCAATTGCGATAGATCGGCCAGGCCGCAGCGGCAATAGCGGTCAAAGCCAGTCCTACAGGGCCAAGCAACCTTCCTAACCAAATCAGCGCCGTCCCTATCCATTTAAATGAGCCGGCCACTGTCCCAAGCACAGCGCGCGGATTTAACAGCGCCAAACCGCTGAAGGCGGCCTTAAACAGCAGCATCGCTCCCCCCAACACCAGCGCGGCGGAGGTCACCGCAAACATCCCGACTGCGAATTTGGTCAGCAAAGGATGCTTACGCGCTTCTCTCGCTGTCCATGCCAGGACTTTGTTCAATTTTTCAAGCCCCGCTGTGACCATCGGCAAGAGATTCCGACCAAGCGCCAGTTTCAGATCGGCAACGGCGGAGGCGTAGTTCTTTTCCTGACCCGTCAGCGTGTCTTGTCCAGTGGCATACAGAACATCGATATTGGCCGCTTTCTTGGCGCGCCCGATATATTGTTCGGTGACTTTCTGCTCCCGAATCATTTGATCCGCCAAATTCTGCGCCGTTCGGATGCCAAGTAACTGCGCCACCTTAAGATTCAGCTCATCGCCTTGGATGCCGTAGGACTTCAGCTTGGGGATCAGCACTTCATTGATCCACCGGAACGGGTTCGCAACAAATCCCTTCGCTTTGATCACACCCATAGGATCGACTTTGGTGATATGGCCAGTTTTACCATAATGAATGTGACTTGCGTCAAGCAGCCCATATTTCTGCATCTGCTCAGCCACCTGCTGAGACATGCGACCCATCGCCCAGTTCTGAAACATCGACATCGCCGCTGTTCCGACACGAGCCCTCCCCCCGATTCCTGCATATAATGGCCTAAGCCAAAGAAAAACATCTCGTCGTCCATCATCTTGGTCGAAACACCGCCTGTCTTGATCGCCTGCAGATAATCCGAAGGTTTAACCAGCCCACCAGACGCCACATACGCTTGCGTCATCTTGTTCAGCGCACCGATCAGTTGCTGAGTATCGATCTGGCCCGTTTCACGATTCACCAATGCACCGCGAAGCTCGGTTGTCTTGATAGCCGCTTGGAACATCGACTCGAATTGTTGACTGCGGCCTTCGCCTAACACGGTTTCAATGCCAATACGCATCTTGGTTAAAGCAGGCAGCACGGCTTTGGCATGATCGATGTCCCCCATGATGGAGAGCGCTTCGCGCACTGTTTTGGCATTGTCCCGCGCTGAACTGCCTGCAATTTTTAAGCCTCTGGCCGCTTTTTCCGCTTCCTGAGTGACATGATCGCCAAAGCCGAGCGCCTTAATGCGCGCGATTTCTGTTTCATAGCGCTTCGCCTCTTCTAGCGGCCCTTGCAGCAGCTTGAGGCCCGCGCCACCCACCGCGAGCATGCCGCCACCCAGCAAGGCGCTCTTACCAATATTTTTGAGGCGTGTATTGAGTTCGTCGGCCTGAATGTTCGCCCGCGTAAAATGGGTGCCGAGCGCGCTTAAGCCCCGCGTCACATTCTCGATCAGCGAGATGCGCACGGCGATTTTGTAGGCTTCAAGCATCAGCGACTCACTGCATAAAGTGTCCCGATTGGGATACAATTGAGCATATTATTCATCACGTTTATTCAACGCATATGAGCAAAACGGCTTTCATCAGAGCGCGCATCGCGCCCGATTTAAAACACAATGCAGAGCAAGTGCTGCATGCGCTCGGCATGACGCCCACACAAGCGGTGACTTTGCTGTACACGGAAGTTGCTCGTCATCGGCATTGGCCGTTTCCATTAAAAGTGCCGAATGCGCAAACCCGTAAAACCTTTGAAGAAACGGATCGAAATATCGGCCTGGTGAAATGTAAGGATGTCGATGACCTGTTTGACAAACTCGGTATTTGAACGTGCTACACGTCCAATACAAAAACATCTTTTCAAAAGACGTCAAACGTGCTCGAAAACGGGGACTGAATCTAAATCTCCTGCGAGAAGTCATTCATTTATTGGCAGCGGAACAACCGTTGCCGCGCCGTTACCGAGACCATGTATTGGTCGGCCATTACAAAGGCCGTCGAGAATGTCATATTCAACCGGACTGGTTACTCATTTATAAAAAAGAATCCGATACGATTATTTTTGAGCGCACCGGCACCCATGCCGATCTATTTAAAATGTAATCTTCTTATTCAATCCCATGACACTGCTTCACCACATTCAAACCTGGCTGGCAGATCGCGTGCGCTGGATCGAGCACCCGCGTCTGCGGCGTGTGCCATTTTCCGAAACACAAAAGCCAACCCTCAGTTGGGGTGGATAAGGGGCTTATTTTGCTGATTTGTCTACCGCTACTGGTTGTTGGACTGATCGGCATGGCATTCGGTCTCTTTATGCTCATCGTCATCATCGGCAGCTTCTTTTAAACCTCATAGTCATATTCCGGATGGGAGGGAATTGAGCCGCCGTTTAGCAACCCCTTCACCACTGCGCCGCCGAGGATTTTTTTGATGGCGTTGTGGTTATGATCCACCGCGGGACCCAGAAACGGACGCGGCGGGATGTCCTCTGTTCCTAATTCCTGATACACGGCAATATCCGAATCGGAGCCGATCTCCGCTTCCAATCCCCGCACCGTATGGCGGATGGAATCCCTGAGTTCACCGCTGCGCAGTAATGGGTCATCTTCGGTATAGCCTTTGCGCAGCCGATCTGCGCGGGTCACGTCCGCCAGTTCTTCCCATTCCGGGTAGGGGCCGATGGCTTTCTGATAGGCGCCGATTTGATTCTTGGCTGTTTGCTCAACTTTTAAGGCAACTTTCTTCATGCCTTTTTCAAATTGAGCATGCACCTTGGCTTCCATCCCTGGAATCGCTACCACAAACGCAGCCAGACTGTCGAAAGAGGTCATTGCGGTCTTTCCTTAAAGGTCATCGTATTCAGATCAAATTCATCGCCGTGAAACTGACGGAACTGGATCACCATCCATTTACGTTTCACCTCATCGAGTGAAAACGCGACATCAAAGGACACGCCGTTATGGACGAGCCACAAACATTCATTTGCCGCTTCGTCCATTAAGAGTTTTTTAGTTCGGCTTCCTCTTTCTGAGCGGCGGTTGCATTCATAAAGTGCTCGGCGACTGCGCGCTGCGCCGCTTCATTGCCTTCTTCACCTAAACGTTGATAGAGTGCGCGCAATTCCGCCTCGGTCGTAGGCGTTGCGACCGGAACGTCGTCAATCGCCGCGATAAATTTCAAATGCGCCACTTCAGCCAAATACAACAGGTTTAATTTGTCGCTGCCTGCGGCTTTGGCAAAGTCCAGATTCGCGAGCGGATTCGGCTTTTTCAGCCGAAGTTCATGGCCCAATGCATCCGTCACACAGATTTCCTGAGCGGACGATTTCACAATCTGCTCGCTTGGGGTCAGGGTGACTTTTGCGCCGCCGATTTCAGTACCGGGTTTTATTGCAGACATGATGACTCCTACACAATTTAGGCTTGTTGAATCCGGCGCGCGGCGACGAACGACACTTTCTGATGCACGGCTTTATCGCCCGACCAATCGCCCGCATCGTCGTACTTGAGCAGGACACGCTCGAAGCGGTACTGCGATACGCGACCGTTCGGCTCGACAATCGTTTGCTGCATCGTCGCGGGCGGCTCGTCTATCCCCGAATGAAAGTTCGCTTCAAGATGTGCAAAATATTCATCCAGATCGGGGCCGCGCCTTTCCGCCTCGAATGAACCTGACCAGCCTTGATAAAAGCGCAGATGGTCAATTTCGCCGTTCATCGAGACGATCTTTTGCTCGGAAGAATCCTGTTTAGCCGTCCACTTCGTCACCTGACCGAAATTAAGCGTACTACCCTCCGGCAGTACAACGATCACGATGTGGTTACGCCCCAATGAATATCCGTGTTGACTCATCAAAAACTCCTGGAAATTATTGCGGGGTGATATCGGCCACGCTGACTTTGACCGATTGACCGCCTTCGACGTTGATCAATAGCTTGGTAATGATCGATAAATAGGTAATGCGGCAGTCGATCTGCATATAACCCCGCGCGACCCGCTTAGGCGGATTGTTTTTATTGTCCAGCCGGATCGAGAAGGGCTGGGCGCGTGGGTCGGCTGCATCGCCGATCATGCCTTGCTGCCATAGATTGGACAGAAACGCATTCACGGTGCCGAACGCATCATGGCGCGTTTTAGGACTGTGCAATTTGCCGATATACAACCCCATGCCGCACGCCAGCGTATAGGCAATATAGTTCGTCAAACGGGGATAATTATCGCCATTAATCACCGCATTGCTGCCGGTGTTCTGGCCGATGCGCACACCGAATGAATGACCTGCGGGAATTGGGTTAGTGATGAGGTCGATGCCCGCCTGCGCCAACTGCTGCAACTCGGCCTGCGAGTACGTCAAATGTTGCATCGACTGTTGCGTGCCGACGATACCGTACAACGGCTTGTTCAGGCTCGATTGCTCCGGCGATAAGCCGGATAAGCGCCCCGCGACAAAGCCTTGCGGTGAAATCAGCCGCACGGTGCCGTTCGCTGTATCGTTGAAATAGACCCAATCACCGAACAACAGTTTCATCGCGGTGCTGTCGATGCCCGCGTTTTCCTTCCTTTGAATGGCCTCATCAATCGACTCGCCAGCCGGGCCGGTCGCGATCATATACACGCCCTCGGACAAGCCAAAGGCGACCTGCGCGCTCCACGTCTTGGAATCACTGCAATCGGTGAGCATCGCAATGCTTGTACCCGTGCCGCGCAGCGCATAGAGGCCGGTGCGCGAAGCCGTGTCTTGACCGAGGAGCAGCGCGCCGTTGATGGCGTCTGCGCCGTCTGTGCCGCCCGCGAAGGTGAGCGTCGTGGCCTTCGGCGCATCGCCCCCTGTCCCTGCGGTGGCTTTGATCAGTTCAGACGGGCCGCGCACACCGGAAATCCCTTGATGGATCGCCTGCGCAATCTTGACCCACACACCCTTGCCCGTCTCTCTCTCAGCCAAATTGTCAAAGACTTCGGGCATTAAGCCGGGCATCGAGACCGTGGCGCGCCAGGTCCCTTTTTTGCTGCCTGGCGCTAAGGTGAACTGAGTCGAATTGCCGAGTCCGCCGGTGTATTTGCTCTGCAGCCGAAGGCACAGGGTCGGATCGTCCAGAACACGGGGCGGATAGCCTGGGTTGCCGTCTGTCGGGCCATCGCCTGGCGGATGATCGCCGATCGGCGTATCGTCCTCAGGCGGCGCGGGTTTCTTCGGCTTTTTCTTCGGCGGCGACTCATCGGGTTGCTTCTCCGGCGGCTCAGTCACGGTTGCGGAAATCACCGCACAGGCCGCCGTATCCGTGCCATCGGTGACCCGCACGCAGCGGAAGTTGTTCGCGCCATTGAGCACCGCCGCCCATACCGCCGTCCCCATATCGTATGAGCGCGGGAGAATATTGCCGAATCGATGGATATAGTCCGCCAGACTGCCGACGGTCACCGGCGCATTGACCGGCCCCCACTGTGCAGTGCCAACAATTCCGAGGATATTGGTTGGGACGCCGTTCAGAAAGTTTTCAGATGGCGGGACAATTTGGACATAGACATCGGGGACGTAGAGCGCTGTTGTGTTCAACGCGCCTTGTTGACTGACAGGCATTTTGACTCTCCAAAATAAAAAAACCGCCAGAGGCTTAAGCGCATCGCGGTGTGTCGTGTGGATGGATCGGTTGACTTTCTATGTTCCCACGCGTATTTTTTTCTCGTTCGTGATGACGGTCTTCACCGGCCCTTGCATATCAAACGCAGGGCCTGCTGTTACGTTCGTCTGGACATGTCGGATGACCGCATAGGTCTGTGCTTGCACGGTGGGATAGTTCACTGCATAAAATAGGTCGCGCCGGTAAATCCGCTGCTTTTGCCAACCGTCCTCCTGAACCGAGTTCACATAAGTCATGACCCCTTCCGTACCGTCCGCAAGCCGTAAACGGCTGGTGGCCGCAAGTGCACCGTCGATGACTTTGGCAACGCCATCACGAGTATCGTGACGGTTTGCCCACCCCGTCAGCTGAAAAGTGCGCGTCTGCCGTCGTATCTCGCGGATGCCCGTCCCTGTTTTACCCTCATGGCTCTGCTCATACCAACCGTCCTCGTCTGCGGTGACCGTCGTGACCCGCGCATCGGGCCGTGGAAAGACGGAAATCTGTACGCGGCCTGCGTCGAGCGCGGCGGCAAGCGCTGACGCCTCCGGCCAGCCTTGAAAGACCGCAATATCACAGCCTGCGATAGACGGTTGATCGATGCCGTTCGGATAGGCGACTTTGGTAATGATTTTCACCAGCGCTTGTCCGACCTCTGACACATCCGCCATTAGGGATGCGCCTCATAGATGTGCAACCGCCAGCCCATCTCGGTTTGTTCAGCGGCGCGCACACGGTAATGCCGCCCCAGATCGTCGGTCAACCCATCCGCAGGCTGAATCACCACCGGCACGGACGCGGGCAGCAGGGCGATGTAGCCGGCGTCGATTTCGCTGGTCGGTAAATTCGCGCTGGATTGCCCGCGCCCGCCGAGCAGAATGGACGCGGGCCAGGCTGTCTTCGCGCCGAGCAGGATTTGTGTAGCCTCTGAGACGCCCTCGTATCCCACCGCGCCTTTGGTGCTTGTCTTTTGAGAACGATAAAGGCGTACCTGCCGGTCGCAGCGCACACAGGCGATCTCCGCATGCAGCGCCTGGGCGGCGATGAACCAGATGACACCATCGGCTCGCCGCAGATAATCGCCCGCTTGGGTCTGGCCACCATCAAATACGCCTTGCCAGCGGGACTGGCCCCATCGGGGCGCGGCGCGCGCGGTGCGGCCTGCGTTGAAGCACGCTTTTAACGTCAATATGGGATGGGTGAACGGATCGTCTGCCTGAACGGGTCTAAACACTTGTGTATCCAATCCCAAACGTTGGGCGGCTTTCGCATAGCCGGAATAAATCTTCTGTTGCAGCGCAGCAGCATCCATTACACAATCACCCGAATCCCGCCGTGTCCTAAGTCCGGCCCAGGCGGAACAC
>LXRJ01000142.1 GCA_001684025.1 Candidatus Glomeribacter gigasporarum
TACCAGCTGCAAGAAAATTGTGTGGCTTTATTTCAGCTCGAATTGCATGTCATAGGTGTTTGAAGACGAAAGAAACCAACCGAACTTTGGTGGATTTGCCGATATGAATGAATGGTTTATCAAAAGAAATATCGACAAAGTTCGACAAGATGCAATTTCATGGAAGAATTGCTGTACTGAAGATGCAAGGAAAAGACACACTTCAAAAACGTCTATCCGGTGGTCAGAAATATATCATCTCCCCTATTTTAACTCTGTCCGGTTTACCATAATAGATCCAATGCATTGTCTATTTTTAGGCATTGAAAATGGATTATGAAACTATGGATAGAAGTAGGCATTTTGTCTTCGCAGGATTTAGCTTTAATGGAACAATGGGCAAAAAAATAGAAGTTCCATCAGATATTGGTAAAATTCCAAACAAGATTGCTATGGAAGATGGTTTCTCTGGTTTTACGGCAGACCAGTGGAAGATGTTTATATTAATATATGCAACTTCGATTACTTGGGATTTGCTGAAAGAAGATGACCGAAAAATTTTAACTTATTTTGTTAGAGCGTGTTCAATTTTGGTATGCTAAATTTTACCTAAAGACAAGTTAGATGAAGCGCATCAGTGTCTTTTAAATATGGTGAAACTTATTGAAAAGAAATATGGTCCTGAAAAAATAACGCCCAATTTACATTTATGTTTACATATATGTGAATGCGTAAATGACTACAGACCAATGTATTCTTTCTGGTGCTTTAGTTATGAAAGAATGAATGGTTTATTAGGTAAGTTTGTCAAAAGCCATATTAAAATGCTGATAGCTATTTAATATATTTTATTCGTTAATATTAAAACTATTTATATGTTAATAGATTCGTTTCATAATAGTAACAGAAAAATTGAAATTAAATTATTTAAAATCATTCAATCATATACACTTTTGGACGAACTTACCATACAAGTTGAAGGTCATTTACACACGTGTTTACGGTTTATTGAGCAACGAAATACGATCAGCAGTCTTTCTATACATAATGGGAATGACTGCAGAGAGTTTTTAGAAATGTCTAACAATATCAAAGAAAACTCTGGCACAGGAAATGAACCTTTCTCGGGTGAATTGTTAGGCCCTATAGCAAACTGAAAGTCTCTATCGAAGGAACTGTTAGCTTTGTTGACAGAGTTTTATAATAATGCTTACAGTTATAAATTCAAGTCATTGAGCGATAGAGATATCGGTACATCAAAGTCTATACCGGTTTTGCCTAGAATAACAGAATACGGAAGAGTAAAAATTGGAGATGAAATTTTTGGTTCAACATCTGCAACAAGATACAAAAGGTCGGCAAAAATTCTTGCCAAATTTATTTTGGACGATGGCTCTATAGATGTATATCCGGGAATCATTCAATTCTATTTTGAACATGTTGTACAGCTACCAGAAGGATCAAAAAAGCATGTATTAGCTTTTGTACGCTGGTTTAAACCTGTTGATAACCATAAAATTAGATATCATTGTCAGATAGATGATATTTATAATATTGAATTGTGGAATCAGGACTTTTATAATATAAGTAGGGATTGTATAATTCCTGTACACAATATTTTGGGCTGATTCATTTCTGGTACTGTTAAAGTGGGGAAGAAAACCCCGATAGAATACATGTCAGTAATACCAGTTAATAGAAAATTTCATATATAATAAAATTATATTTCGCTTTCGTTATAAATGAAATTTTATCGAATGCTTAATAATATCTTAAAATATAAAGTTTTTAACTATTTCTAGATATATATAATAGAAAATAATAGCTATATTGAAAGTCCTGATATTTTCCGAAAGAAATAATTGTTTATCATAATCAAAAAAACTAATATAGAATATAAAAAGCTACGTATGACACCTACGCGATAAACTGATATTAATTCTAATTTGTTAATAATTCTATAAAAAGACTCATATAAAAAGCTTAGATTTCCTAGAAATATATAGGAATTTTTAATTAATATAGGAATTTCGATATGTCTAAATAATAAAATTTCAATTTTCTATGAGATCACTGATAGTCTAAAAACTTTTTACATCGTCCGAAAAGCTCTGATAATCATAAAATTTTTATTTCCTATCATGGAAAGATATACATTTATTTTATATAATTTTGACTCTTCTAAATCTTCAGATTGTTTTAAAAATTTATATTTCCTATCGACTTTCTGATATTCATTGATTATTTTTAATATCAGCAATCAGATATGCAATGAACATGCGTTTTTTTCTATTACCTTTCATCCCCATGATAGTTCACGATTTATGATGGCCAATCAAAGATTTTCATGTAATTATCCTATTGTTAAGACAATTCTGACGTCCAAAGGCGATGTGTATAGGCCATCCTCAATCTATCCAATAGTTTCTTTAAATTATCAATTACAATCTTTGTATAATAAGAAAAGATTTGAAGAATCTTGTAGAAAGTGGGCTGAAAGGTCAGAAGATCTTGATCAACTCACTGATATATATGACAGAAGAAAATGGAAAACTTTTCAGGATCCACAAGAAAATTTACCATTCTTCCGTAAAGAGCTATCGGATTGTCGGTTGGGTTTAATGATAAATCTTGATTGGTTCCAACCTTATGATAACTCACCGTACAGCATTGGTACAATTTATGGTGTTATTTGCAACCTTCCACATGATGAGCGATTTAAGCCATCAAATATATTGACCTTAGCAATAATACCAGGTCCTAGTGAACCTAAATTGCATCAGCTAAACTATTATCTAGCGCCCTTAATAGACCAATTGGATGGTTTGTGAAATGGTAAGTAATCTATTATAATATTCGTTTAATTTTTATATTATATATGTATTAATTTATCACATGATTAGAGATCGAATTAGAAAGCACCTTCGAAAGCTCTATCGGTAAATTCATTAGAGTGGTGGTAATTTGTTGTTCTTGCGATATACCAGCTGCAAGAAAATTGTGTGGCTTTATTTCAGCTCGAATTGCATGTCATAGGTGTTTGAAGACGAAAGAAACCAACCGAACTTTGGTGGATTTGCCGATATGAATGAATGGTTTATCAAAAGAAATATCGACAAAGTTCGACAAGATGCAATTTCATGGAAGAATTGCTGTACTGAAGATGCAAGGAAAAGACACACTTCAAAAACGTCTATCCGGTGGTCAGAAATATATCATCTCCCCTATTTTAACTCTGTCCGGTTTACCATAATAGATCCAATGCATTGTCTATTTTTAGGCATTGAAAATGGATTATGAAACTATGGATAGAAGTAGGCATTTTGTCTTCGCAGGATTTAGCTTTAATGGAACAATGGGCAAAAAAATAGAAGTTCCATCAGATATTGGTAAAATTCCAAACAAGATTGCTATGGAAGATGGTTTCTCTGGTTTTACGGCAGACCAGTGGAAGATGTTTATATTAATATATGCAACTTC
>LXRJ01000060.1 GCA_001684025.1 Candidatus Glomeribacter gigasporarum
GGGGTGGGTCAATTTTCAGTGCATTTCCAGGCTCAGTTTTCGGTGCATTTCAACATTCAAGCACAATGAGGGCCGATGGGGGTAGATGTCGGCGCTTGAGGGGGACTGCAGGCAAATGCGGGCTTTTGGAGGCGTTTTTCGGGTTGGCGCTTATCACTTTCACTCTCCCAATCCGCTCTGCAACCATTCTGCAAGTTTTGACCAACGCCGCTCGGTTTGCCGGCCTTTAACGGCCATCGCCAGCGCGCGCTTCTGTCCGACCAGGATCACAAGACGCCTGCCGCGTGTGATGCCSGTATAGATCARATTYCTTTTCAGCATCGGATARTGCTGAGTGSAYARMGRRATGACMRCCGCYGGATAYTCYGAGCCYTGGGATTTATGRATRGTCGTYGCRTAGCACAACACCAGCTCGTCKARTTCRTCAAAGGCRTASMBVACGGCRCGGCCATCAAAAGTYGCCGTCAGTTCCTGCTCMTYYWGGTCGATTYSGSTCACMAAACCRATATCGCCGTTATAAACCTCCTTGTCRTAATTRTTTTCGATCTGCATCACCTTRTCGCCCACGCTRAAGCGYGMGCCRAAYTTYTCGAYRCTBYGYTCRCCKGGCGGATTSAGYGCCWYTTGCAGCATCTGATTGAGGTTGCGYGCGCCGGTRMYACTGCGATTCATSGGACACAGCACCTGAATCTCYYGVACGGGRTYCAACYGGARYTTTTGGGGSARCCGTRTYTTSACCARRTCYACVACDGTYTGRGCGATGGCRTCCGGTTCRTYCGCNGGRMNCAAAATARARRTCBGASRCTTCGCCTTTGYCCGGCAAGCTGGGAAACTGGCCCCGGTTSACYTGGTGBGCGCAGCGCACAATSCGMGASGCVGCVGCCTGCCGRAACACCTCGGTYAAGCGRATVACSGGYACVRCSYCSGATGYGATSAYATCSGCGAGCACCTGRCCRGCRCCRACRGASGGCARTTGATCGACATCYCCCACAAAAATCACGGCCGTCGTTGAGGCGACTGCTTTAAGCAAGGCATGCGCCAGCCGCACGTCCACCATCGAACATTCATCGACGATCAGCAAGTCGCACTCTAGCGGCCACACCTCATTGCGCTTGAACTGTCCGTTGAGCGGGTTGATCTCAAGTAGACGATGGATCGTCTTCGCGTCCAGCCCTGTCGATTCGGACAAGCGTTTGGCGGCGCGTCCAGTCGGGGCGCACAGCAAGGCTTTGACCTGCTTGGCGTTCAGAATCCTCAGAATCGCGTTGACCAGCGTGGTTTTGCCGACGCCCGGCCCGCCCGTGATGACCAAGACTTTGGAAGCCAGGGCCAACCTGAGCGCSTCTTKTTGACTCTCGGCSAGYTGAATCGMCAGTTTYTGYTCYRCCCASGGAATCGCCTTRTCCGCRTCYACCTCAACCCARGGTCTYGCGGCCGACTTYAGGTRTTCAATCCGCCAGGCAATGGATCGCTCGGMRTRATAGAGYGGSGCKRGAAAYACGCARGGCRTGCCCTCAACCGYATCMGCRTAKAYGCTTTCCTCSGCYARTTCYTGRTCRATSGCCKSYTCAATSMGCNGCGKHKSVANTRTCVAGCAGTTTRACCGCCAGCGACACGAGCTGCGTGCGCGGCAAGCCRCAGTGGCCTTCGGAAGCGGCTTCCRWCAAGRCGTGRGMAACRCCYGCMYGCGCCCGCATCGGYGAATCCTGBGRRATGCCGAGYTTTTGCGCAATSGTRTCGGCGGAYARAAAMCCGATGCCSCGRATATCYTTCGCCAGMCGRTASGGRTTYTSCGTRACNARSNNCRATSGCSTCCTGACCATAGGTYTTRAAGATRCGCACCGCRCGSGAGGTBGAGACGCCGTGGCCRTGCARAAAGACCATRATYTCSCGGATGATYTTCTGGTCGGCCCAACCGGARGTGATYTTCCGGGTGCGAATCGCACCGATGCCRTCCACTTCGCGTAGCCGAGTCGGCGTYTGCTCGATGAYSTYGAASACCKCYKCGCCAAAKGCYTTMACCARKCGTTCGGCGTAYACHGGSCCRATSCCYTTSACCATSCCMGAMCCSAGGTAYTTTTCGATRCCCGTCAGCGTRTTCGGCGGKGASACYTTGACGMARACGGCTTTAAATTGCCGGCCATGCTCTCGGTCGGTGATCCAGGTGCCCGAAGCACAGACATACTCGCCGGGCGTCACGGCCGGTGCATGCCCGACTAAAGGCGCCAGATCGCGCTGGCCTTTGACTTTCAGGCGCAGCACACAGAAACCAGTATCCGCGTTGTGAAACGTGACTCGCTCCACGAGACCGGCCAAGTGATCCAGCGCGGGCTTTGGAGCGATATTTGAGCGGTTGTCCACCATGAATCAACGGGCGCAGCGCCCGTTCTTGAAGTTCTAAAACCAATATACTACTGAGGCGGATGCTTCAGGTTTCCTCCGCCATTGGGACGATGCGCGCCGCTGCGGGCGCTTGCAGGGGGTTAAGAGGCGTTGCGCCTTGCAAGCGCATGAAATTCTGTGGCCTGAAATGGCAACCGTGGCAAAGCCTGGCCCACAGCCGCGTACCGAGTCTTGCGTTAGGGCGGGTAACTGCCCTCGTATATTTGCAGCGATATTTAAGAAGGCAGGCTAATTTAACGTAAAAACGTGATCCAGCGGAGAAAAAGCAGAAAAACGATCCCTTAATAAACTCTTATATTGATTCTATACTGTTCCTTCCTATGCACGCTCGATATTCATTCTTTGGATACACAAGCCCACGTTGACAGCCGACAAGCGGCTGTTTCTGGAATGTTAAGACAAGAGTGAGGCAAGAAATACGCGGCCTTGGCGCATTCCGAGGCCGTTAAGCTGTGATACCTATTGCGCCCGCCTCTGAAGGTGCGCCTTTGTCAAAAACGGCTGAAATACCGCTTGCAGCGGAGGTGGAACCCGGAAACCCTGCGTGTTTTGGGTATTATTTGTCGTTAGCGTTGCTGAGGGCGGTTAAATCTTCGTCTTCCAAGTCCGTCGCAGCCTTGACAATGGCGGGGTCGACTTTGGCTGCTAGTAGATTTTTTGCGGTCTGCAGCTTGGCTTTGCGCTCCGCTGTCTGCCACACCTCCGCCTGGCTGGCCTGCATGCCTTGTTGGAGGCCCTGTTGGAGACCTTGTTGGAGGCCTTTTTGCAGTCCTATTTGTTCAAAACCTGTCAAAATTTCCACGTTTTGCCTCGCTTCTATTTTCCGAATGTCTTCATGATAACGTAAATTCAAATCCTCAGGGAGCGTCATGACCCATTCCATAAACTTGTAGAGGTTACGGATATCATCTTGAGCAAAACCCCGTTCAGATAGCCGCTCGTACATGCGTTGGATGAATGAAAACTTGAGATCATACCGTTCCGTGGGGGCTCTTTGCGTTTTCTGGGCGGCCAGATGCACTGACACGACGATGCCGAACGGGTTGGCATCGGCCAGCAGTTCAGTCTCGCGCCCCTCATAATCCAGTAGCTTAACCATCTCAAAATTGAAGGTGGTGATGGTTTTGCCCCAGATTTCAGACTTGTACTGCGTGGGCCGCCAGTTGTGGCGGTTATCGGCCAGCACGACCAGCGTCATGACCGGCAGCTTGCGGAGGTTGAAGATCAAATAATTATAGATGTACATGCGCTCGGCAAAGTTCGCTTCATAGGCCCCCTGAATGTCGAGATGCAAAAGCACGACACAGTCTTGCCCTTCGATTGAGCGCACCTTAAAAAGCATGTCGACCAGTCGCTTGCCAATCACGGCATCCGTAGTAATGGACTGGATTTCTTTATCGAGCACTTCAAAACCTGCTTGCCAGTCGATTTTGTCGGCAAGAGCGGGGAAGAAAAACTGCATGAAGGCTTGAAAATAGACATGCAGAATATCCTTCCACGCTTCATCAGCGTGAGCGGGCGGATTGGTGGGGGCAGCCATCATAGAACGCAGTCTACCGCCGTATACCTAAACGCGGCAGCGGGAGCAACGGACGTTCAATTAGAAATTGCTCAATATTGATCAAGTAAACACAAATATCAAAAACAGGGTTATCTTCTATCAGTAGCATTATTTTACTGACTGGAGAAATCTTGTGAATACTGCTCAGATTCTGCCTGATCTAAAAAGGATCAGCCTTGATGGTAGTTCTCTGTATGATTTTGTTGAGGCGTTTCCAGACTCATGCGCTGTAAGAGATGTATCCTCGGAAAAATATCTGATGGCAAACCATCATATGGCCAGCTTTTGCGGGGTGCAATCAACTGACAGCATCATTGGAATAACACGGCATGATCTTTGGACAAAAGTTAGAAATTTGAATCAGATCGTGATGTCCGTCCATAATAGGAATGTAAAATTTCATACAAAAATAGAAAATCAAGTTTTGCTGACTAAACGACCCACAAATGCTTTTACAATAGAGCTGAATGATAAGGGGAATATTAGATTTGACAATATATACAAGTTTCCAGTTTCAAATGTCAATCAAAAAACCACGGCATTTTTRACCCTCTTTCTTGASCGTACTAGTCAAATTCCTTTGCCTAAATTGTTCMRRCTCTATCAAGAMTTCTATCCCAAAAAAGAAGCCATTCAAARGTTCCTGAATCATCTAGATATAGAGGACTATTTTGATCCTCTYGMYCCTCTGACTTGTRCAGAAATRCATGTTTTAMTTTATATGCGTGATRATCCYAGATGTAAAKCCGTYGCCAAGCAACTCGGATGYACKGTTGYAACRGCGARTAATCACATCAGCAATATCAGAAGCAAATTAAAGTCATGCACTTTGCATGATGTTCTGCRCAAATTACCCSTGATACYGGAAAATGAACAAGGCATGTATKYAYATATTTAGAAATAACTCACTTCTTCTATTGRSGCKGATTTTYATAGTGAGYAYGTYTMTAAATATATCAAACAGTATAGCGGCAATATCRGATAAAAYGCTCRTTTAYTGCKCYGARACAARCCCRACAGGGTTCGAYGCGAACCAAGCYAGAACAATCCCAGAACACACAGYAAGCTCAGTCACACTGTATAACCGATTGGTTCAGTTCGAGCGCRGCGGKAYRAARATTGAACCCAGTCTSGCYGAAMGWTGGGACATYTCSRAAGAYGGSMRSGTKTACACTTTTCATYTRCGGCMTGGTGTGAAATTTCATASCACRCCTTGGTTTAAGCCRACGCGCGACTTCAACGYTGAGGATGTGGTATTTACCTTCAAGCGGATGCGTGATCCCAATATGCCGTTCCGAAAAGCCTATCCAGTTGAATTTACAGACTTTCATCATACTGGCCTCGATAAGATCATTTCTAAAATCGACGCGCCCGACGAATCCGATCCTTACATCGTGCGTTTTACGCTGAATACAATTCACGTCCCCTTTCTATCTAATCTGGCGATGCCCTTTGCATCGATCTTATCCGCTGAATATGCTGCGAAATTGTTCGAAGAGGGGAATCCGTCCGATATTAGTTGGAAGCCCGTTGGCACTGGCCCGTTTATTTTTCAGGAATATATCAAAGATGCAGCAATTCGCTTTAAAGGCAACGTTGAGTATTGGAAACCTGACGATGTGCAGTTATCCAAGTTGATCTTTGATATCACGCCAGACGCAGCCGTGCGCGCACAGAAACTCAAAGCGAATGAATGTCAAGTGATCAGTAGCCCGCGTTTAACGGATATTCCCGCGCTTGAACGCGATCCCAACATTCAAGTGCTCAGTCAGCCAGGCTTTAATATCAGCTATCTTGCCTATAACACCACGCACAAGCCTCTGGACGATGTACGGGTGCGTCGTGCACTGGATATGGCCATCGACAAAAAAGCCATTATTGAAAAAGTGATGCTGTTCCTCACAGTAGATAACCCTTATCTACTGTGCAGGGATGGAACAGGAAATGAAATTCGGAGGAATTGTCCTTTGAGGGCTATCTGATTGGAGGCTATGCGGCTGCTTTTAGGTGCTTTCTGCCTATATTTTGGAAGGATGCTTGACCATTTTTACTAAAATTGTCCTGAGAATCCGCGTCAAAGCGGAGAATAAATAGAGAGTCAGCGTCGCACTCACTGAGCCATCATTTCGAGAATCTCCAATAGTCACTCTCACCTTTACAATTCCTTCTCTACAACCACTCTCCGTGCTATAGGGACTGGCCTCATACACTCCGCTTGCTGTGATGCGAAAAATGATACAAAATGGCATCAAACTTGACACGGAGACTTCCCTATGCGCACCACAGTCACGATTGACGATGCCCTCTACGAAAAGGCCCTGGAAGTGGCCGATCCCAACATAGACAAATCAGATATTTTTCGAGAAACCTTCAAGGTCTTTGTACGAGTACAAGCCGCCAAGCGCCTTGCCGCGCTAGGCGGCACAATGCCTGAGATCCAGAATGTACCGCGTCGCCGTGAGGAGCCCGTCTTGCAATGAACGTGCTTATCGACACCTCGGTGTGGATAGACCACTTCCGCAACGGCAACGATACGTTGGTTGACTTAATCGGGCTAGACCTCGCGCTCGCGCACCCGATGGTCATCGTCGAAATCGCGTGCGGCACGCTGCCTGCGCCGCGCATCGAAACGCTAGACAACCTGGGTCTTTTACAATCCTGCAATCAGGCGAGCTTACGCGAGGTGATGATGTTCATCGAACGCGAAAAACTATATGGACTTGGGTGCGGTCTGGTAGACATGGCCCTGCTCGCATCCACCCTCATGACGCCAGGTGCTCAGCTATGGACGCTGGATAAACGCCTTGCAGACTTGACCGAGCGCTTCGGCGTCGCCTACCCACCGACGCTGCATTAAGGACCGCGCTATTTACCTCTGCGCGGCGCTTGATCCTCACCTTATCGCAAACCTGTTTGCAGTGGTATAGTATATATCGCAGCATTGGCGCGCTATCACTTCTTCGCTGTATGGGGTTGAAAGGTGGGCCGTCAAATTCTCTATGACGCCTCCAGCAAAATCTGCGTCATTTCCTTGAGCACGTCCCGCTCTTTCTCCACAAGAGCATGCCGTTCTTTTTCCAGCCGCACCAGTTCACTTTGGAGGGCGGCTAACCTTGAGGACTCGGAACGGGGCGCTGCCTTCGGCAGGCGGGCGGTTTCGGGGCGCGCGGATTTGGCTGCCGCTTTCAGTTGGCCTGCTTGCGCTGGGCTGGCTGCATTTTCTGACTGGCTTTCCGCCAGCTGATAACAGTACTCGGGCTCGCCTGAAACTGCTGCGCGACTTCCTTGATCCTCTTGCCTTCCTCAAGCAAGTTGAGGCCCTTACCTTCTCGTCGTCGGTAAATTTTTGACGGGTGGAGTGAGTCTCCTGTACGGATAATTCCGTTTCTGGGTGCATGGCTGGATTTTTTGAAACTGAAAAACCGCGCAGTGTAGAAGAGGCGAATGCCACAGGACAACCTTTAGAGAAAGGGATGCGTGCTGCTTGAGCGTCCTGACGTGAAGGGGCTGGCGGAGAATACCGTTATGGACCTACTACGTGAGCCGTTTCCTGGATGGCTGCCTGAGATTCCAAGGTCAATAGCGCTTTGGCGGGTACGGGCGCTGATAGGGATGTACCGGATGGTAAGATGCCCGTTTCCGCTCGTATCTGCTGGGCGGCCAGCACGCAATAAGGGTAATGGTTGTCGATTAAAAGACAACGCCGCTCAAGCTGCAACGCCGCGATGCCGGTGGTGCCGCTCCCCGCAAAGGGATCGACCACCAAATCCCCCGGTTGGATCAGCAGTTGGATGAAAAAGCGGGGGAGGGCAATTGGATAGACCGCCGGATGGCCTTTATTGCTGCTTTCTGGACTGATGTGCAGCACATTATCGGGTAGCACATGGGTCTTGCCGATCCAGGCGCGCATCGCACGGCGAAAGCCGCTGCCGGTGGCGGAAAGGTGCGGTGCATACTCATGGATTCGTATTCTTTGCATCCTATTCCGAGACGAAGCGGCCATCGGCACTTTCACCGCTTCATGGTTAACGTAGGGGCGTTTGGTTTTGGCTAAATGGAACAGATACTCCCAGCCATCGCGTAGCCGTGTCGGCCAAAAGCCCGGCATGCTGGTCTTTTTATGCCAGATATAGTCATCGATGCAGTGCCAGCCGAGTTGGGTGAGCTGCTCGATGGTGTGCCAGACGTAGCGATGCCGCACGCCCTCGACAATTTTTCCTTTGAGGTTCAGGACAAAGCCACCTTGCGCCTTCAAGGCTTGCCAGAAGACCGGATGAAAACGAAGAAACCAGGCCGCGTAATCTTCGGACCTGACACTCGCGTAGTGCTGTTTGCGGGCGTCGGCATAGGGTGGTGAGGTGATAATCAAATCGACCTGATTGGAAAACGGCCGCAGCTGCTCGACACTATCGCCATACAGGATTTGGCACGGGGACTGAACTTGGGTGGGATTAAACAGATTCATTGGCTCCGTTTTCATCCCCTTCCCCCTCGCCGACAGCCTCCGGCGCAGGTTCTATGGGGCTATCCTGCGTCTCTGAAACAGTCTGTCCCTCGGTTTCAACAGGCTTGCCTTGCGCGTATACGGCTTTTCTAGCGCGGTATTCCATATTGAAGATGCGTCCGGCCAAGCTGAATAGCTGCTGTTGCCACTGATAATTTGCCGTCAACCGCTGCTGGCTACTCAGCACGCTATTCAGCCACAAGGTATCCATCAGCCCCATCAATCTGTCCAACTTTCGGATAAGACCCGCGAACTGGGCGGCCCGCGGCGAACTGATTTCAATCTCATACTGCGCAGGATGCGTGTAAGTCGGTAGGGCCTGGATGCCGTGCTCGTCCATCAGGGCCTTGAGGCGGGCGGCTTCCTGATCAAAGTCCCGATCCAGCGCGGTCATCTGCTCGCCAATGAGCGCCTCCAGCGGGTCAATCGCTTCCTGTTGGCCGAGGATGCGCAGAATCACATCCAGCGAGAGCAGCGCCCGTTGCACGCGCGCAAGGATGCGCGCCACGACGCGCTGCGCTTCTAGGCTGTTCACCGTAAGCCGTTGCTTGAATACGGGACGAGAGTAGACGGGTTTCTCCCTCGCAGGCGGGGCAGCGGATTCGGTATCTGGCATAGCGGGACCTGTTTGAAAGGAGAGCGGCTGGGTGCGCTTTTAACTTGCTTGAATGTAGCGCGGCGCTGGCCTTTGCGATGACTGTGGAAAGGCATGTGTTGAAATGCACCGAAAACTGAGCCACTAAAAGGGAAATGTGCATGTAAAAGTGACCCACGTGTATACACCGTGTGCTCAAGAAT
>LXRJ01000187.1 GCA_001684025.1 Candidatus Glomeribacter gigasporarum
CTATCCGGCTGAATTTACAGACTTTCATCATACTGGCCTCGATAAGATCATTTCTAAAATCGACGCACCCGACCAATCCGATCCTTACATCGTGCGTTTTACGCTGAATACAATTCACGCTGCCTTTCTATCTAATCTGGCGATGCCCTTTGCATCGATTGTGTCTGCTGAATATGCAGCGCAACTGCTCAAGAAGGGCAACCCTTCTGATATCAGTTGGAAGCCCGTTGGCACGGGACCGTTTATTTTTCAGGAATATATCAAAGACGCAGCAATTCGCTTTAAGGGCAACCCCGAATACTGGAAACCCAACGATGTGCAGTTATCCAAGTTAATCTTTGATATCGTGCCAGAGGCAGCCGTGCGCGTACAGAAACTCAAAGCGAATGAATGTCAAGTCATCAGTAGCCTGCGTTTAACGGATATTCCCGGGCTCAAACGCGATCCCAACCTTCAGGTACTCAGCCAGCCTGGCTTTAATGTCAGCTATCTCGCCTATAACACCACACACAAGCCTTTGGATGATGTACGGGTGCGCCGTGCACTGGATATGGCCATCGACAAAAAAGCCATTATTGAAAAAGTCTATGAAGGTCATGCAAAAATCGCTGCGGCACCCATGTCGCCGTTGCAATGGTCATACGACAAAACCTTGCGAGATGCACCGCGTGATTTAAAACAAGCAAAGAAACTATTAGCGCAAGCGGGCTATCCGAATGGATTCACGATTTCATTATGGATATCGCAATCAGGGAGGACGAATCCCAATCCGAAGTTAACTGCCGAAATGATCCAGGCTGATTGGAAAAAGATTGACGTTCAGTCAAAAATTGCGACTCATGAATGGGGCACGTTCATTAAACGCGCAATGGAAGGTGCGCACGACACATTGCTGATTGGCTGGATAAGCAATATTCCTGATCCTGATAATTGGCTTAGAATTCTCACTTCTGAGCAAAATCATGGCGGTCAAAATTACTCAAAATGGAACAATCCATCCTTCGACGACTTGCTTCAGCGCGCGACTCAAACACTGGATATCACTGAACGCACTCAGCTCTACACGCAAGCGCAAAAATTATTTAAACAAGAGCAACCGTTTACCCCTATCGCCTATGCGACGGACTATCAAGGCATCAACAAGCACGTGACTGGCTTCAAAATCAATCCGCTCGGCCCGACGATTTTTTACGGCGTTGGCTTGAAAGATAGCGGCAGCTTGCTGAAAAAAGACTGAGATGCTACGCTGGCATCAGCGGTGGCGTGGATGGGATCCGACGGCTCGGATTTCAAGCGCAAGGCCGCAGGTAGGGCCAGCAGGCCGAAGGCGATCATATAAAAAGCGGGGAAGAGCAGCAGGCCTGTTTTTTCGGTGAGCCAAGTACAGATGAGAGGGGCCGTGCCGCCGAAAAGGGTCGCGGGTAGAGTATATGCCAAGCTCATTCCAGAGCAGCGTACTTCTTTCGAGAAAGAATCAGCAAGCACCTCTAACAGAATCCCCGTTACACCACCGAGTAGCCAGGCAAACAGCAGGTGAATGCTGAGCGAAGTACTGTAAGCTGCATTTTGCAGCCCATAAAACAAAGGATAGCTCAAAAAGACGATAGCAAGAATATTTGCAATAAGTAAGCGCCTATAACCAAAAATGCTTGAAAGATATCCTGCTACTAGACAGAATGCCGCCCAAGTCACTAACGCCAACGTATTGTAAGACTGCGCAATTTGAGGCGCGACACCTAAAAAGTGGACCAAATAAGAAGGCATCCATAGGAAGCACACGTAAGTACAAACTTCCATAAATGCGCCTAGCATCATAACTTGGAGCAATCTGGGTGTCTGTGTTCCGAGGGCAGGAAGCCATCGAAAATCAGCCCGATGGTGAGTAGAAGAGGGCGATATATGGGGTTCGCCTATAGTCCTGCGAATGGAAGCAATCCAAAAGGTGATAGGAATGCTCAATAAATAAGGGATTCGCCAGGCCCACGCCAAAATGGTTTCATGGTCGAAATACCAAAACAACACAGTGGCTGCCAAAGAACCGATTAGAAAACCGATGATGCCACTGGCGGATACAACGCTACAAAGAAGGCTTCTGTATTTGATTTCGGAAGCTTCAAAAACGTAACAGCCGCTGACAGATAACTCTCCACCCGCTGCAAAACCGCATGCCAACCTTAAAATGAGTAAGCTTGCTGTAGCAAAAAAGCCGATTTGATCATAAGTCGGCAATAGTCCGATTAAAGCGGTTGATACCGATACTAACAGGAGGGAAGCTTTTAATGAATGGCTGCGACCGATTCCGTCCCCAATATATCCCCAGATGAAGCTCCCTAAAGGGCGCGCTAGATAGCTAACTGCGAAAAGGCCATAGGCTCCAATAAGCGCTGTAACGGGCTGGGTGGATTCGAGGAATAGTTGGCCCATGAGGCCGGCCAGATAGCCGTAAATCGAGACTAGAGTAAAGGAATGACTCAGCAGCATTAGACCAAAGCCTATCTGTTGCTGCG
>LXRJ01000254.1 GCA_001684025.1 Candidatus Glomeribacter gigasporarum
TGCGTGTCCGCTCTGCGCGATCCAGCTTAAAAAGGTCTTGCACCATCACGCCGATCAGATCGCCTTGAACCTCATGCACTTTTCCTGCTTGATCCAGATACGCGAAAACGCGCGCATTGTTTTTTAATGCGACTTGCGTTAACCGCTCTTCGGCCTGAAGCCCATCGCGTCCCGTCATGATGTCTACCGCGCGCTTTAAACCGGCTGTTTTCTGCCGGTTGATCTCGGTCATATAGGCGGTTTCGATGCCGTTTTTCTGCGCCAATTCAAAGGGCTTACCGGCTTCCACCGCTTGCAGTTGGAGGACATCACCCAGGTAGGCCACTTTGGCATGGGCCTGTTCCGCCATCCAATCCAATTTCGCCTTTTGCCGTTGGGATAAAAACGAGCTTTCATCGACCACCCACACTTCACTTTTGCGCTGGAAATCCGGCGCATAGCGCTGAGCGAAGGCGATGTCTTTTTGCAGTTGCCGCTCCTTGATCTGGAACATCGCGACCGTATCCGCCACGATGCCTGTTTCTTCTGTGAGCGTCTTACTCGCTGCGCCGGTCGGGGCCATGCCGCGCACCGTGTACCCTTGCTCTTGGGCGATCTCGCGCAGGGTTCGCAGCATCGTGGTCTTGCCTGTTCCCGCCAAGCCTTGTACGGCAATATAACGATCCGTGCTGGCGAGTAGGCGGCCAATCGCCTCTTTTTGGCCCGCGCTGTATGAAAAACCGTGCTGACGCTCGGCTTGCTGAAGGCGTTCGGCGATTTGATCCGGCGTCATTCGCCTCGCGATCTGACCTTTCTGCGCGTGGACGTGTGCGAGCGTCCATCGTTCACTGGCGAGCATTTTCCTTGTGGTATAGCGCYCRTCTGGCARTTKCACGAGATCGCCGTYTYKTTCGAGTKRWTGGAACGCCTGKTGKACTTCRTCCGGCAACACRCGGCCYACRCCGTGTTCTATCGCGACCGCMAGYAGYKCATCTTTGGACACCACCRCTTCGCGTTCGATCAGATGCGCKGCYGCAAAGGCCATCGCTTGAYGGCCYGTTAAGCGGTCTTCACGAATCACGCCGCCTTGACKSYGCTGARYGTCGGCCTTCGCACRGAKGGCTTCAAAGTCGATGCCRAGCGYYTGGGCGCGCGCTTGCCACGTKGYSMGCAGCGCWGSRTGATCCACCTGCTTTTTGCGGGCGCGGGTCTGYAAGGTCGCGTCTTCTTTTTGCTGAGCCGTGGCTTGGTCGATGGCRATGCCTTTTGCGTTCAGCGCCGCTTCGATTTCGGYGCGGCGTTGCGAGAAYGGGGYMAGCTGCGCGCGCGTGAAGCCCACGATCTCGAAATTGCCCMKTGCATCGGTGCGGYRTAATGCATAACCCAAGCCYTGYAAACGGTCMGCCAACTCGGMCATATAGATSGCGCCGATGACCCKCTGCGCGCGGTACATTTCRTCGTTCAYCAAKGARCGCCAYCGRCCRTCYTTGCAGTGCGTCGCATTCATGACCACYGCNTGYSWSYRGCGGATGTAAATTGACACAGGTCAGCGATTGAAAATGGATACACCGAGTTGAGAAGA
>LXRJ01000268.1 GCA_001684025.1 Candidatus Glomeribacter gigasporarum
TGTCGCTGCAATGCCGGATAAAACGCTCATTTATTGTTTCGATTCGAGCCTGACAACAGGGTTTGACGCAAATCAGTCCATAACAATTCCAAACCATACAGCGAGTGCAATGACGCTTTATGACCGATTGCTTGAATTCGAGCACAGCGGGACGAAACTTGAACCGGGTCTCGCTGAACGATGGGACATTTCGGAGGACGGCAAGGTTTACACTTTTCATCTGCGTCGTGGCGTGAAATTCCATACCACGCCTTGGTTCAAACCGACGCGCGATTTCAACGCTGAGGATGTGCGGTTCACTTTTGAGCGGATGCGCAACCCCAATATGCCGTTCCGTAAAGCCTATCCGGTTGAATTTATATATTTTCATCAAACCCGTTTGGACAAAATCATTTCCAAGATTGAAGCCCTCGATGTTTATACCGTGCGGTTTACATTAAATACAGTCCATGCGCCCTTTTTATCCAAGCTCACAGCCCCCGTTACTTCGATTCTCTCCGCCGAATACGCCGCACAATTGTTGAAAGCAGGGAAGCCGTCCGATATTAATTGGAAGCCCATCGGCACTGGCCCCTTTATTTTTGAGAAATACGTCAAGGATGCGACGATTCGCTTTAAAGGCAACCCAGAGTATTGGAAGCCCAACGAGGTGCAGTTATCCAAGTTGATCTTTGATATCACGCCCGATGCRGCCGTGCGCACGCAAAAACTCAAAGCGAACGAATGTCAAGTSGTGACCAGYCCGCGCCTCACCGATMTCCCCGCGCTTGAACGYGATCCCAACTTCCAGGTGCTCAGYCAGMCARGTTTYAAYRTCAGCTATCTGRYYTATAACACCACACATAAACCTTTGRGCGATGTGCRRGTGCGCCGTGCATTGGATATGGCCATCGACAAACAAGCCMTTATTGATCAAGTGTATCAAGGCCGCGCACAAATCGCCGTTGCGCCAATGTCGCCGTTGCAATGGTCGTATGACAAAACGCTGCAAGACGCGCCGCGTGATCTGAAACAGGCCAAAGCGCTGCTCACGCAAGCCGGCGTCCCGAACGGATTTGAACTCTCTTTATGGACGCCGCCTCAGCGATCTTATAATCCCAATCCACGGCTGATGGCCGCAATGATCCAATCCGATTGGAAAAAAATCGGCGTCACCACAAACGTCGTGACCTACGAATGGGGCGAGTGGGTTAGACGAGCGATCAATGGCGAACATGACGCACTGATCATTGGCCTCGTCAGCAACACTCCTGATCCTGATAATTGGCTCAGAAGGCTCAGATGCACTCAAATGGACGGTAGTTTTAATTTCCCCAGATGGTGCAATTCATCTTTCGACAACTTGATTCAGCGCGCGGCTCAAACACTCGATATCGCTGAACGCACCCGGCTTTATACGCAGGCGCAG
>LXRJ01000048.1 GCA_001684025.1 Candidatus Glomeribacter gigasporarum
CGCAACGGCCCGAGACACGCTGGGGATTACCGATCCCACGGTGCTACAAAGAGGCTTCGGCGCGGARCAGAGCTTTGAAGCCGGCGCGCCGGATCGCGCTTGGTTTGAAAAATATGGCACTTCGGTCAGCCGYCAAGCCATCCCCAATAYGCAGCAGCGCTGGGATGCGCTCAAGGCCCAATATTCCGATCCGGGTTATTTCGCCGCTAAAGCGCAATGCTGGATTGACGCGGCGCGCGCAGAACGCGCGGCGCGCAACCAGTGGGGCTTTGTGCAGGAAGCGCTTGGAGAAGCCGAGCGTCTGATCTCTGCGATGGAGGGCGGCCGGAGTCCGGAGATGCGCAACCCGCCGCTGAGAACCGTGCGGCAAGTGCGCCCCGATCTCTGGGCGAAAATCCAGCAATTGCAGCAGGATCCTAAAATTCCGCATTGCTTGCCCGCGCAGCGCACGCTTGGCTGTACGGAAGTGGTCYTGTCGCATGCGGGACACGAAGCCTGGTCGCGCCTATTCTCCGCTGCTCAAAAACGGGTGGCAACGGCTGAACAGATGCTCCGGCAAGCGGAGCAGGAACTTCAAAGCTGCACGCTGCCTCCCCCGCCCGTGAAGCCGGCGCCTCTGCCGCCTAAAATGATYCTAGGCGCGGATGCCCTGTTCGCCTTCGATAGCGCTGAGCTTGCCCCGCCGCCGAACGAAAGTCTGAACAAACTCGAACAATTAGCGCGCGACCTGCAGCAAGTCAGCACCGTCAGACAACTGATGATTAATGGCTATACCGACCGGATCGGCACCGACGCTTATAACCTGAGACTCTCTCGCCGGCGCGCTCAGACGGTTAAAGCGTATCTGGCGGCGCGCGGGGTGCGCGTGCCGATGATTGTCCGTGGCTTCGGCAAG
The DNA here is from genome assembly GCA_001684025.1 of Candidatus Glomeribacter gigasporarum. Taxonomy (GTDB): domain Bacteria; phylum Pseudomonadota; class Gammaproteobacteria; order Burkholderiales; family Burkholderiaceae; genus Glomeribacter; species Glomeribacter gigasporarum_A. Next base: position 896 of record LXRJ01000048.1, read on the forward strand.
AAAAACCCGGTGGTCACATGCACGCAACGCAAACGCGCGGCGTTGATTGCCTGTTTGCARCCCAACCGCCGCGTTGAAGTCGAAATTGTTCAGGAGCCGTCGGCTCAACCCGCCGCTGGCACGCAACCGCAGCCGTCTGCAACACAAAATACCCCTGAATAACCTTTAAGGCGTGCTTTCCCACGCGCCAAAACGCAAATGCGTTTTGGCGCTTTTTCTCCACGGGACGCAGTAAGATCGCGAACAGGTTTCTTTAGCGCGCTCAACGGAAAATGCGTTCATTTTGAAGCAGGCGGACGAACCGGCAGCTGAGTTCTTAAGGTTGTACCGTCTGAAAAATGCAGTTCAATCCCGACCATATCGCCGGGGGCAACCTCATGCTTGGGTTGTTCAAGCATCAGATGATAGCCGCCTGGCTTTAGGCTGACTTCACCGTGCGCCGGAATTGGCAGACGCTTGACCATCATCATTTTGCTTTTGCCGTCTTGCACAACCGATTGATGCAGGCTGACGTGCGCGTAATCTGAACTACTTGCAGAGATGAATTCGATGGACTGCGCGCCACGGTTCTTCAAAACCATATACGCAGCGGCGGGCCGTTCATTCGGTAGCCAGCGCACCCATCCATGCCCAACCTTTAGAGTGGGAGAAGTATTTGTAACGGCATCAGGCGCAGCAAAGGCAGACACGCTTAAAGCGCATGCGGCAAAGAGCGTTGCAAAAAATCTCATCGTTCACCTCAATCGTCGTTGTGGACCAGTAGACGAATATCGTGCGCGATCTGACCGGCGGAGTCTGCAGGTTTTGCAATCAATCGCGCGCGCTGATTCCGGTCAAAGATATACACCGTTGGACTATGCATCACATCATAACTTTGATCAGGATTTTCAGGAGTGCGTTGATAGCTCACGCGGTAACGACGCGCGACGGTTTCAATCTGATGGAGAGAACCCGTCAGGCCGATGATATGGCGCGCGTCAAATGCCTGTACATAAGCGTGCATCGCTTGAGGCGTATCACGCGCTGGGTCCACTGAAATAAACAGAATGCGCACATCGCGCGCATCATCGCCGAGCTTTTGCAGCGCATTCATCAAGCGCGCCAGCGTTCCAGGACATACGTCTGGGCAGTGCGCATAGCCAAAATAAACGAGCGTTATTTTGTGTTGAAATGCTTGTTCATTGATCGGGCGGCCTTGGTCGCTGGTGAGTGAAAACTTCAGATCGGGCAAATGGCCGCGCACATTTGTCAATTGCCAGGGTTCGTCGCGATGGCAGCTTAGAAAAAGCAAGGATAAGGCCGCAAAAGCGAGCGTGAGCGATATTGCGAAGCGGACTATATGCATGGCGGGCATCAATCTGAAACAATGGATATCTTTAGACATATGTGATGCAAATAAAGTGCATTTTTTATTTTAATGCCACACTTGCCTGATTCTTTAGCCGCGCGGGAAACCGCATTTTTTTTGGACTTTGACGGCACGTTGGTCGAGTTGGCCAAGACGCCGGACGATGTGCGCTTAAGCGCGCGCGCGCGCGCCATTTTGGCTGGACTTGCGCACGCATCAAACGGTGCCGTTGCGCTGATATCGGGGCGCAGCATGGATCGTCTCGATACCTTGTTGGCCCCGTTAAAGTTGCCGGCCGCGGGCCTGCACGGCGCTGAGCGGCGCGCCGCGCACGGCGCAATCTCTCGCATCGCAGTGGATCGAGCGCCGCTTATCCAAATGCAGCAGGCGCTTGAACAAATGGTGCGCGCGCATCCGGGCTGCTTGCTTGAACATAAAGGCGCGGCGCTGGCCTTGCATTACCGCCTGGCGCGAGGCGATGCTCAGAAAATAGCGCAGGCGGCTTTGCGCGCCATCGAGCGGCTGGTCGCGCAGGCGGCAGATCAATATACGGTCCAGCGCGGCAAAATGGTATTTGAGATCAAGCCGAAACAGGCTGACAAGGGCAGGGCAATTGAGGCTTTTTTAGCCGAACCGCCGTTCGCGGGACGCACGCCCTTCTTCGCCGGCGATGATCTGACCGATGAGGCTGGCTTTGTAACGGTGAACGCGCGCGGCGGCTGGTCGGTCAAGATCGGTGTGGGCGAAACGACGGCCCGCGCGCGGCTGGCGTCAAGCAGCGCTTTGTTCGATTGGCTTGAGCGCATCTGCCATTTAAAGTAAATATGTCGAATCCAAAAACACTTCCCAACCCTTCCTCCGCGTATCAAGAAACATCGATCAAAGTCCTGAAGGGCCTAGAGCCGGTCAGGCAACGGCCTGGCATGTATACGCGCACTGAAAACCCGCTGCACATCGTGCAAGAAGTGCTCGACAACGCGTGCGATGAAGCGCTCGGCGGCCATGGCCGAAAAATCGTCGTTACCCTGCACGCGCACGGCGCGGTCAGCGTCGAAGATGATGGGCGGGGGATTCCGTTCGGTCTTCATCCGGAAGAAGGCGCATCGGTCATCGAGATTGTGTTTACGCAGCTGCATGCGGGCGGAAAATTCGATAAAGCCGATCCGAAATCCGGCGGCGCGTATGTCTTTTCAGGCGGCTTGCACGGGGTGGGGGTATCGGTCAGCAACGCGCTTTCAAAACGGCTGGATGTCACGGTTTGGCGCGCGGGTCGGGTCGCGCGGATCGGTTTTGAGCACGGTGCGGTGACGCAGCCGCTGACGGTGCGCGCCGCAGCGCGCACCGATAAAAAGCAGGGTACGCGCGTGACGATCTGGCCTGAACCAAAATACTTCGACCACGCGCATTTGCCAATGGGCGAGTTGCATCATCTGCTGCGTTCAAAAGCCGTCCTATTGCCCGGCGTCGAGATCGTGCGGGTGATTGAAAAAAACGGCAAACCCGACGAAGTACAGCGCTGGCTTTATGAAGAGGGTTTGCGCGCCTATCTGCTCGAAGGTCTGGCCGATACTGAACTGCTGATTCCATTATTTGAAGGCGAGCGCTTTCTAGAGGGTAATGAACAGTTCGCTACCGGTGAAGGCGCTCGCTGGGCGGTGGCGTGGAGCGAAACGGGCGGGTTGATGCGCGAATCGTATGTGAATCTGATTCCAACGCCCGCCGGCGGCACACACGAAGCCGGTTTGCGCGACGGTTTATTTCAGGCGGTCAAAGGCTTTATCGAATTGCACAGTTTATTGCCGAAGGGCGTCAAATTACTGCCCGAAGATGTGGTTGCGCGCGCTTCTTATGTACTCTCGGCCAAAGTGCTGGACCCGCAGTTTCAGGGGCAAATTAAGGAACGCTTGAATAGCCGCGATGCAGTGCGGCTCGTATCTTCATGCGTGCGGCCAGCGCTTGAACTGTGGTTAAGCCAGCATGTCGAGCATGGCCGCGCATTGGCTGACTTTGTGATTCGGCAAGCGCACGCGCGCACGCGCGCCGGGCAGAAAATTGAAAAGCGCAAAAGTTCCGGCGTTGCCGTGTTGCCCGGCAAATTGACCGATTGCGAATCGACCGAAATCGTGCGCAACGAACTCTTTCTAGTCGAAGGCGATTCCGCCGGCGGCTCGGCGAAAATGGGTCGTGACAAAGCCTTTCAGGCGATTCTGCCGTTGCGCGGCAAGGTGCTCAATACCTGGGAAACCGAGCGCGACCGGCTCTTTTCAAATCAGGAAGTCCACGATATTGCGGTTGCCATCGGGGTCGAGCCGCATGGCGCCAACGATGCGCCCGATTGTGCGATGCTGCGCTACGGCAAGATTTGCATTTTGTCCGACGCGGATGTCGACGGCGCGCACATTCAAGTCTTGCTGCTGACCTTATTTTTTAAACATTTTCCGCAACTGATCGCGCGCGGCCATTTATATGTTGCGCAGCCGCCGCTCTTTCGCATCGATGCGCCCACGCGCGGCAAAAAGCCCGCGCGCAAGCTCTACGCGCTGGACGATGTTGAGCTGAAGGCCATTCTCGATGCGCTGCGTAAAGAAGGACTGCTTGATTCACACTGGCAAATCAGCCGTTTTAAAGGTTTAGGTGAAATGAGCGCCGAGCAGTTGTGGGAGACGACAATGAATCCCGATACGCGGCGTTTATTGCCGATTGGATTAGGGCATTTTGACTTCGCCGCAACGGTTGACCGGATGCAGATGCTGATGGGCAAAGGTGAAGCTGCCGCGCGGCGCGGTTGGTTGGAGGAGAAGGGAAATCAGGTGGAGGCGGATATTTAGAACCTGTCAGAATGATCACGTCTTAAACAGAAAATGAATCACATCCCCATCCTGCACCACATACTCTTTACCTTCTGAACGCATTTTTCCGGCTTCTTTCGCGCCCTGTTCGCCTTGATACGCTAGAAAATCGTCATATGCAATCGTCTGTGCGCGGATAAAGCCGCGTTCAAAGTCGCTGTGAATCGCGCCGGCCGCCTGCGGCGCGGTTGCGCCGCGCGGAATGGTCCAGGCGCGTACTTCCTTGACGCCGGCGGTGAAATACGTCTGTAACCCAAGCCGTTCAAAGCCCGCCCGTATCACGCGGTTGAGGCCCGGCTCGCTTAACCCCATTTCAGCTAAAAAAGCCACTTGATCGTCTTTAGATAAATCGACCAATTCGGCTTCAATCGCCGCGCACACGGGAACGAGCGGCGCACGCTCAGCGTCTGCAATGCACTGAACCGCATCCAGCAAAAGATGATTGGAAAACCCATTTTCATCGACATTGGCAACATACAGCACGGGTTTTGCGCTCAGCAGACAGAGCGGCGCAAGCAACGCGTGTTCCTCCGCCGTGAGATCGAGCGTGCGCACCAGCTGCGCCGCATTGAGATGCGCCTGCACTTTGTGCAGCAATGCAAGCATTTGCGCGGCATCGACTGAGTGTCCAGATTTGGCTGCCTTGGCTGCGCGCGCCAGTGCTTTGTCGACGGTTGCGAGATCGGCGAGCGCAAGTTCGGTATGAATCACTTCGATATCTGCGCGTGGATCGACCCGGCCTGCGACATGCACCACGTCCGGCTCATGAAAGCAGCGGACAACATGAGCAATCGCATCCGTTTCACGGATATGCGCTAGAAATTGATTGCCCAGTCCTTCGCCTTGCGCTGCACCCGCGACAAGGCCGGCGATATCCACAAATTCGACGGCCGCCGGTATGACGCGTTCCGGCTGAACGAGCGCCGCAAGCGCGGATAAGCGCGGATCGGGCACTTCAACCACACCCAGATTAGGTTCGATCGTACAAAATGGATAATTTTCGGCAGCGATACTTGCTTGGGTCAGGGCGTTGAAGAGCGTAGACTTGCCAACGTTCGGCAAGCCGACGATTCCGCATTTGAGGCGCATAATGAATTAAAAAATAAAAAAAGCATCATTGTATGATGCGCCTCTATAATTAATGCAGGTGCTTCATCCCCTGTTTTTCTAGATGAACAATTCTGAACTTCTCTTTGATGCGGTTGTGGTCGGCGGCGGCGTGACCGGCAAAACAGCGGCATTGGCGCTGGCGCAGGCCGGTTTGCGCATCGCGTTGTTGACGGGTGCGGTGGAAAAGCCGCGGTTGGCGTCTGCGCCGTTTGATACGCGTGTGTATGCCCTCAGCGGCAGCACGCAACGCCTGCTGGAACGATTGCGCGTGTGGCAAGCGCTGGATCGTGCGCAGCTCAGTCCGGTATACGACATGCGCGTCTATGGCGATGCGCACGCTGAACTGCATTTTTCCGCTTTTCAGGCGGCATTGTCGGAGCTGGCTTGGATCGTCGAAGCTTCGCTACTTGAAGGCGCGCTCGATACGGCGCTCAGTTTTCAGCTGGAAGTGAATATTTTGAACGCGCGCGCGCAGGCGCTGGCGGTATCGCACGATGCAGCAATGCTTGAGTTGGAGGATGGCCGTCCATTAAGAGCGCGACTGGTGGTCGGCGCGGACGGCGCGCATTCATGGGTGCGCGCACGCAGCGCCATCCCGTGCACGTGGCGCGAATATGGCCAAACGGCTCTGATTGCACAGTTCCAGACTGAACAACCGCATCGGGAAACGGCCTATCAACGGTTTTGCAACGGTGAGGTCATCGCTTTGCTGCCGTTGCCGGGAAACGCGGTATCGCTGGTCTGGTCGGCGCACACGCAGCATGCGCAGGCCTTGCGCGCGCTGGACGCGCAATCGTTTGCGGCGACGTTGGAGCAAGTGTCTGGCCGGCGTCTGGGTACGCTCCAGTGCCTATCGCCTGTGCACGATTTTCCGCTGATGTTGGGCAAGGCGCACCGCTTAATTGCGCCGCGCGTTGCGCTCATCGGAGATGCAGCGCATGTCATTCATCCATTGGCAGGCCAAGGCTTGAACTTGGGGCTGCGCGATGTTGCAGCGCTTGCTGAAGCGATTGCAGCGCGCGAGTCGTTCCGCGATCCGGGGGATCCTGTGGTATTACGCCGCTACGAACGTTCACGGCGCGCGGATATTCAATTGCTGATGGCTGCGACGGAGGGTTTATATCGCCTCTTTTCATGGCCAGGCGCGCTGCCGCGCAGTATACGCAACACCGGTTTTAAATTGGTCGATGCGATGCCGCCGCTCAAGCGCTGGCTTGCTTCTTATTCCGCTCATTCACCGATCTGATTGATGAAACCGATCTTTTTAGCCACTTTAGTGTATCTGGGAACCGCATGTGCATACGCAGCCCCCGCGTTAGACGCGCTCAAGGCCAAATTGCAGAAGTCTCTGAGTCCCGATATGAAAATCCAGAGTATTGCGCCGACGCCGATTTCTGGACTCTATGAAGTCAATCTCGGCAAAGCGATCCTATATAGCGACGCGCAGGGCGCGTATTTGCTGATTGGCAAACTGGTCGATGCAAAGACGATGGAAAATATCACCGATAGCCGTCTGACTGAGCTGAATCGAGTGGACTTTAAGCGTCTACCGTTCGCAAATGCCGTTAAAGTTGTGAAAGGCAACGGGTCGCGCCAGATTGCCGTGTTTAGCGATCCGAACTGCAAGTACTGCAGAGAACTCGAACATACGCTGAACAAAATGGGTAACGTGACCATCTATACCTTCTTGTTTCCGATCCTCAAACAAGATTCGGTCGACAAGGCAAAGGCGATCTGGTGCGCGCCCAATCGCGGCGCGGCATGGCAGGCTTGGATGGCGAATCATCAAGCGCCGAATCGCGGGAAGCATTGCAATACCGATGCACTTGAACAGAATCTTGCACTCGGCCGCCAACTGAATGTATTCAGCACGCCGACCACCTTCTTTGCCAATGGGTATCGGCTCACAGGCGCATTAACGCCGGATCAATTGGAGCGCGCATTTGCTGCGGTTCATCCATGATGATTACGAAAGAGCCGGTTTGAGCGCTGTTGGTTTGAATTTGACATCCAGAATGCGGCCGCGGCGCGCGCGGCGGCGGGTGTAGGGCGCGAGCGTATCGACTGCAAGCACACATTCGGCTGCTTTTCCGCCGCGTCCTGTACCGATTACCCGTATGCCTTGAGTACCGAAGGCGATTGCCTGAATCAGCGTTTCACCCGTATCCAGCGCGATCAACGTCACGCCGCGCCCGCCGCTCGACAATGTGTTGACTTCGTCCAGCGTAAAAACCAGCAGACGCGCGCTATTGGACAAACAGGCGATATGCGTTGCGTGCAGATCAATCCGCGCAGGCGGCAACAGCGTCGCATCCGCGTCCAGTGTCATAAAGGCTTTACCGGCTTTCACGCGGCTCACCAGATGTTTGATCTGTGCGATGAAACCAAAACCGGCGCTGCTGGAAAGAAGCAGAGAGTGCTCGGCGGACGCAGCGAAATAGTGCATCAGTTGCGTACCGGATTCCAGTTCAATCATCGCGGTCAACGGCGCACCATCGCCGCGCCCGCCGGGAAGCAGAGCAACCGGTACTGAATACGCGCGGCCATTGTTCCCCAACGCAATCAGCGTATCGGCCGTGCGGCATTCAAATGCGCCGTAGAGCGCATCGCCCGCTTTAAACACGCATTGCGCCGCATCGAGTCCATGTCCTTTTTGCGTGCGCACCCAGCCGTTTTTCGACACGATCACGGTAAGCAGCTCGTCGACGACGCGCGCCTCAATCGTGGCCCGCCGCGCGGGCGCAATCAACGTGCGGCGCGCATCGCCGTACTGCTTTGCATCGGCTTCGATCTCGCGGATCAATGCGCGTTTCAATGCGGCTTCGCTGCCAAGTAGCGTTTCAAGCGCTTTCTTTGTCTCGCGCAGTTGCGCAATCTCTTGCTCAAGTTTGAACTGTTCAAGTTTGGCCAACTGCCGCAGCCGGATTTCGAGAATATCGTCTGCTTGCCGCTCGCTTAAGCCAAATGACTCGATTAACGCAGGCTTGGGTTCGTCGGATTCACGGATGATTTTGATCACCGCGTCCAGATTTAGAAAGACGATGATTCGCCCTTCGAGCAGGTGAATCCGGTCGTCGATTTTGGCGAGCCTGAACCGGCTGCGGCGTGTGAGCGTCTGAAGGCGGAATGCGCTCCATTCGCGCAGAATGTGTACGAAAGGTTTTTGCTGCGGACGGCCATCGGTGCCGATCACCACCAGATTGAGCGCAATATTCGACTCCAAACTGGTCATGCAAAGCAGCGTATTGATGAATTCGTCGGCGTCGATGCGGCTTGATTTAGGTTCAAGCACCAGCCGCACCGGCGCATCTCGCCCCGATTCATCGCGGACTGCATCGAGCAGTGCGCCCACGGTCTGCTTCGATTGCTGCTGCTCAGGCGTTAAGCTCTTCCGGCCTGGTCTGAGTTTGGGATTGGTCAGCGCCTCGATTTCTTCGAGCACCTTTTGCGCTGAGGTATTCGGCGGCAGTTCGGTGATGACAAGCTGCCATTGGCCGCGCGCGAGCGACTCAATACGCCAACGCGCGCGCATTTTTAAACTGCCGCGTCCGCCGGCGTAAGCGGCCTGAATCTCGTCAAGACTCGAAATCAACTGGCCGCCGCCCGGAAAGTCCGGCCCGGGTACACGCTGCATCAGTTCAGCATCCGCTAAATCCGGCGCGCGAATCAGCGCAATCGCAGCGCGCGCGACTTCATTGAGATTGTGTGGCGGGATTTCAGTGGCCAGCCCGACCGCGATTCCAGACGCACCATTGAGCAGCACGAAAGGAAGACGCGCGGGTAACTGCTGCGGCTCTTCGTTTGAACCGTCGTAATTCGGCATCCAATCGACCGTGCCTTCCTTGAGTTCGTCGAGCAGCAGCCGCGCAATCGGCGTTAAACGCGCTTCGGTATAGCGCATCGCGGCGGCGCGGTCGCCGTCGCGCGAACCGAAATTGCCTTGTCCGTCGATGAGCGGATAGCGCAATGTAAAGTCTTGTGCTAACCGCACGAGCGCATCGTAAGCGGATTGATCGCCGTGCGGATGGTATTTACCGAGCACATCGCCGACCACGCGCGCTGATTTAACCGGCTTCGCATCGGCAGCCAGCCTCATCTCGTTCATTGCATACAAAATGCGGCGCTGCACCGGCTTCTGGCCGTCGCTGACATTGGGCAACGCGCGGCTCTTCACAACGCTGACCGCGTAGTCGAGATAGGCGCGTTCAGCGTATTCGCCGAGCGTTAGATATTCGCGCTCCATATCTTCAGCAGGCTGTCCAATTTGCGGCGCTGTTTTTAACCGGCAAAAACGCCTCCACCAAACGAACCCAATAGGTTGCGCCCAGCGTCAGAATGTCATCGTTGAAGTCGTAGCTCGGGTTGTGCAGTATGCACGGCCCCGCGCCATGGCCATCGCTGCGGTGCGCGCCGTCGCCGTTGCCGATGAACGCGTAGCAGCCGGGCGCCTCACGCAGCATATAGGAGAAATCTTCCGCGCCCATCGTCGGTTCAAGCGCGCGGTTCACGTTGTGCGCGCCGACAATCTGCGTCATCACGTCCGCGGCGCGCTGCGTTTCCGCCGCGCTATTGATGACCGCGGGCGACTCGCGTCTAAATACAAACTCGATTGCGCATTCATAGGCTGAAGCGGTCATCTGCGCAATATCTCGCATTCGCGCCTCAATCAAATCGAGCGCGTCCGGCGCAAAGGCGCGCACTGTGCCACCAAGCCGCGCGACCTCTGGAATCACATTCAATACATCGCCGGCGTGAAATTGTGTCACTGATAACACGGCCGTATCGAGCGGTTTTTTATTGCGCGTGATGATGCTCTGCAGACCATTGGCAATTTGGATCGCGGCAAACACCGGGTCGCGTCCCATATGCGGCATCGCCGCGTGCGCGCCGACGCCTTTGACGATGATCTCAAATTCGCTGCTCGACGCCATGGCCGGGCCAGTGGCAACGCCAAAAGCGCCGGCTGGCATGCCGGGCCAATTATGCAGACCAAAGACCGCTTCGACCGGAAACAGTCTAAAAAGCCCGTCTTCAACCATCGCGCGCGCGCCTGCGCCGTCTTCTTCGGCAGGCTGAAAAATCAAGTGAACGGTGCCATTGAAATCGCGCTGCTTGGCCAAATAGCGCGCCGCGCCGAGCAGCATCGTCGTATGACCGTCGTGGCCGCAGGCGTGCATCTTGCCGTCGTGCTGAGAACGGTGCGCAAAAACGTTATGTTCCTGAATCGGCAGCGCGTCCATGTCGGCGCGCAGTCCAATCGCGCGCGGCGATGCGCCTGCGCGCAGTGTGCCGACGACGCCGGTTTTCCCTAATCCGCGATGCACCTTAATCCCCCATTCGGTCAATTTACGCGCAACCAGATCGGCAGTGCAGTGTTCTTCGTAGCGCAATTCAGGATGCGCATGGATATCGCGCCGCAGTGATTGAAGTTCAGCGCGGGCGGCTTCGATTGGGGCAGGAATATTCATCGGATTGGGTTGCGAATGGATGGATAGGATGGATAAGTTTGAATATTAAGCCATGCATTGTAGAGGTGTGGTGGGCGGGTCTTCTTCGGTAGAATGTGTGTAAAGGTAAAGACTTAATCTGACTCTGACATTTGTATAAACTTTCAGGGAACTGAAAAAGGAA
>LXRJ01000100.1 GCA_001684025.1 Candidatus Glomeribacter gigasporarum
GACGTTACGGCGGATGAACTCAGCCAGTCGAYCCTGCCGTTGTGCAGCGGTCATGGCGACCATTAAGTCCGCTGCACTGATGAAACGGGTTTTCATGCCGGCCTGGGTCGCTAAGTACCCTAAGCTAATCGCTCAATGGGTTTTGCCGACCCCTGAGGGGCCGAGCAGCACCAAGTGCTCAGCCCGCTCGACCCATGCGAGCCTGGAGAGTTCCTGCACGCTCTTTTTATGGACGCTGTGAACCGCACTGCTCCAGCGTTTTGATGGCGGGGAATCCCGCCATTTGGGAGAGGACCTGGCGCGTGCGGATTTGGCGGGCCGAGGCTTCTGATTTCAATAAACCCTCGAAGAAGTCCGCAAAGCTCAATTGATTGGACACTGCGTCAGCGGCGAGCTGAGGATACACTTGGGCCATCGCATCGAGCTTGAGTTGTGCACACAACTCATGGATGCGTTGATATTGCAATTCCATCAGTGCTCTCCTGCGAACAACTGCTCGTAGAGGGACAGCTCGTGCTGCAGCGGCTGCCGGCTAAAACGAGTCCAATCCGGCGGGCGCGTCACCGGGACAGCGTTGGGTATGCGCCCCAGGTACGGGGGCGGCAAGGGCTGTAAAGCGTCTTTCTCCTGGTGTAATTGCGTCTGTGGCACTTGTTCAGTGGTGCCATGCACGCGGACATTGGCGACTTCACGTAGCCACGTGCATACCGCGGCATTGGCCGTGTCCACATCCAGGTGAAGTTGATCTTGCGCCAGCTTGGAGGCCAACGGGTTATAGAAGCTGCGCCGCAAATAGCCATTAAAGCGTTCGACCTTGCCTTTCGTCTTGGCTCGGTAAGGCTGGCACAGCCTGGGTACAAACCCATAGTGGCCCGCGAAATCTAGGAAGGCAGGCTGGAAGCGGTGCTTCCCCGGACCGTAGGCGTCCCGCTCTAACACCACCGTCTTCATGTTGTCGTACAGTATTTCTCGTGGAACGCCGCCGAAATACTCAAAAGCGTGCTCATGGCAAGCCAGCAGGGTGTCCAATTTCTCATGATTGACAAACTCGACAAAGCTGGTCCGCGACCAACTGAGTGTCGCTACAAAAGCCGAGAGCGGATGCTTGCCGCGTCGAAATACGATCCAGTCACATTGCATCTGCTGACCGGCAGGGGTCTCAAACCGCACCAATGGCTCTTCAGGACGAACGACACGCAAGCGCCGGATGAACTGACACACGCGCGACATCCCCCCTTCATAGCCCAGTAGCTTGATCTCTCGACACAGCACCGTCGCCGGCAACCAAGCCGGATGCGCAGCGCGTAGCCGCTTTTCGATATAACCCTTATAAGAATCAAGCTTGTGGGGGCGGCGTTTGCGTGGTGTGCGCTGCGCCGCAGTGATATCGCGCAAGTAGTGCCGCACCGTGTTGCGCGATACCTGCAGTTGCCGGGAGATCTCCCGAATACTCATGCCCTGGCCGGCTAATACTTTGATTTCCACTTGTTCCTCTATGCTCAACATGGCCCTAAAAAGGGCCGAAGATTACGTGAGGTGGGTCAGTTTTAAGTTGCTGGCAGTGGGTCAGTTTAAGGGTACTGGTGACACCGTTGATAGCATCGCCGCGCCTTGCGAACCGAGCAGCTGCTCGGCCATGCTTTTCGGCGCACCAACCGGCACGGCGCTCCCCACCATTGATGCCGCGTTGCCAATCACTTTCGTGGTGACTTTCGTCACTTCTCCGGTGAGCTTGGAAACCGCCTGCCTGCCAACCGCTGAGACCGGCTCCGTAAAGGAATGGACCGCGCCGGTGATGTTTTCCAGGAACGAAGCAAAAGGCTTGGTCACTTCCGTCCAGCCTTTCAGTACGGGGCTTCGGAGCAGCTGATACGCGCCCTTCACCCCCGCCAACGCGCTGCCGTCTCCGATTCCCATCAAGGCCGTATCCAATTTCGGCAGCGCGACAATACAGATTATCGGTGCCGGTGACATCTTCACAGTTCACATCCTGCGTCATGAACTGCGCCGCTTGGAGCAGCGCGGCCGCCTTCGCAAAATCCGTGCTCTGATCCTGATCGACGTTCAGGCAGTCCTCGCCCATGCAGCGCACCGGCCCTGCACACTTATACTTTGTAGACTTGTCCAGCGTCGGCACTTTGACATCCTTCCCGCAGTCATAGGTGTCTTCCCGCACATAGCAGTTGCCAGATGCGCCTTCAGACCCGCCAATGCAGGTGGAATGGATAAAGCCGCAGCCGGGATTACGTTCATACGCCTGGCACTGATCAATATCCTGATCATTCCGCAAACATTGACGACGGCCTTGCGCATCCACCCAGCAGGTGCCTTGGCCGTGGTTGTAGTCGCATTTCAACGCCGAGACTTCGACACGGGCTGCCTGCCGGGGGACGTTGGGTAAAGGAGGCGCTTTGAGCTTTTGATAGAGCGGATCGCCCTTGCAGATGTCAAAACCGGAAATCGTCACACACGCATTCTCGTCCCTCGGCCAAGGTATATAGGTGCCCTTACAAAAGGGCTCCAACGTTGCTCTTGCGTCGTTGATACAGGACTGCGGCGACCAGTGGTCGGTGACGATGGTAAAGAACTGGGCGAATTTCAAGAGCTTCGGACCTGCAAAATAATCCGCCAGAGGCGTGCCGATGGATCGAACATCTGCATTGTCATGGAAAATGTACAGCTGGATGCCTTTATCTGCGAGCGCACGGAGTATCTCCGCTCGGCTCGGACAGAAAGACTGGCCCGGCTTGAAACCGCAGACGTAATCATCGTTGCCAATCAGCACGATGACGCGATGGACATTTTCTCGCCAAGGATAATAGTCAATGGCCCATCGGACAACAGCAAACGGATAGGTTTCTGCCCCCTTTGTCTGAACGCTGTCGATCCAATTCTGGAAGTCGCTAAATGCATAGCTAAACGGGATATTGTTCCAGAGATAGTCTCGCGCTCGGTCCGCCGCACCCCCCATGCGCAGATTATGCGCTTTGCCCTGCATCATCAGATTGGCAAAAGTACGGACGTTGTTGCGCAAATCGGCAATCACGGAATCCATCGAGAACGAGTTGTCCACCAGAAACACGATGTCAGTCGGTTCCGTATCGATCTCGATGGTATGCTGGATCGTGCAGCCGCCCGCGGGTTTATACAGCCGCGTACAGTGGTAGTATTCGGGGACATGGGGCAGGCGCTCGCGCTTTTGATAGCCCGTCTCCGACTTGCAATCACCGAACCATTTGGCAATATCGTCGATTTTCTCGTAAGTCTGTTTACTCTGATCCAGCGCGGGGTCTTGCGCGAAATCCGGCCGACTCCGTTTTGAGGCGTCCAGTATCACTTGATAGGCGGACCCTGCGAGTGAAGGAGCAGCCGCCTGGCTGTCTTTCCAGAGTCCTTTCTTAGCCGATTGACCCGCATCGCCCATTTCTTTATTTGCATCGTGCAGTTGTTTGAGACGCGCCAAGTCGGGCTTTTGCCCCTTTGGAAAGTAGGTGCCGTCCGGGTCGGGGCGGTCGCGGCGGGTGCCGGGAAATAAATCGTCCACGTGGACGCGCGTGTTGCCTGATTCAAACCGGCCATCCTTGAGCTGCGGAACCGTGACTGTGCCCTCCTGCACCGCGCCTGCGTGGTCTTTAAGCGAGCTTGCCTGATGTTGACCCAGTGCCTTGGCTTCTTTTCCGATCCGTGCAAAGTCGTCTGTTGAAAGCGGATGAGGTGGCGTGACTTGTGCCGCCTGTTCAGACGGCGCCACCATGCACGGGCGGTAGATCAGGCCCCACACTGGCCGCCACAACGGACTGCAAGGGAAAGGTGAGCAAGAGCAGACACGCAGTGGATTGAAGCCATGAACGCCGAAACATGACCGCGCCCTCATCAGTTATTGCAACAGTCATTCCAGCGCCAGATCGTGGTGATCGGGTCTTGACCGACCGCCGGAATGGTTTTAGCGATGCCCCAGTTCAGCGCCGACTCCCCAATCACATGTGCTGAATGCGTCTCCGGCACCGGATGCAGCAGCGTGAACTTGTACTGCGTCTTTGGCAGCATGGGATCAACGACGCCTTTACACATCGCATCTGCGCCCATCGTGCGCCAGGACAGTCCCCGTCGATGCAAAGCCGCCAGCACACGCGCCGTCAGCAAGCTGGAGTCCCGAATCACGCCTTTGCCGCCGTTTCGATGACCGCTGAGCGGATAGAGCGTTCCCCAACTGCCCGCGCACCAGAACAGTTGTTTGAGCGGTTTACCCCACATTGCGGATGCGGCATCTGCCGTACAGGCCGCCGCTGCGATGGGATTGGCGACGGCCGCCGCTTCGGGGTTTGTGAAAAAGGCCAGCTCGTCGTTATTCCAGGTCGGATCGAGTTCCGAGAAATACAGGACATCCAGGTACATATAGCCATCAGGATTGCAATTGGGCCGAACGAACATATCCAACAAGGCGAGCAGCGGAAAGGCATAGAAGTGATAATGCATAAAGGAGCCGTCGCCGCCGTCCATCTCTCCCGTACCGTGATGGCCCTGAAAGGTGCGGTTAAACGGAAAACGCACGCCGCCCAACACTGAAGAACAGCCGGGCACCCGCTGGAATTCCACCAAACGCGCCGGTTCCCACATCGAAGTCGTGACACCAGGCCTCGGCAGACCGGCTCCGTCCCGACAGGTACACAGCGGACTCTTGACCGCTTCCTCCGGGATGCGGCCGCCTGCGCCGGAGATCGGCACGCCCGCAATCCGAATCGGAAATAGACACGACCAGCAGAGGTCGGTAATGAGTTTGGGGCCGATCACCTGCGCGTTTTGACAGCCAGAGTCAGCCGCCGCAACATCCATCCCGAACAGCCAACCCGCGAATAGAAAGAGACTTAAAAAGCGCTTGAGGCGCGTGATGCGATTCATGGCTGTGCCCTACTCTGCGCGCCCTACTCTGCGCGCCCTGCTGACAGCGCTCGGCCGGAGCCTAATCGCTGTTCTGGCCGCTGCACTTGCGCGGGTATGGGAATATTGGGTGATAGCCACAGGACTTCGACGCGCGCCCCCGCGCCTTTATGGGCGGAAATATGCGCCTGCTTTTCCACCCGAAGCCAGCCTTTCAAGGCATCGTCATAGAGTGGATGCGGATAGCCGCTGAGCACGACACAGCCTCTCAACGCACACAGCGCATGGAGCAATTCGACATGATCCGCCTCGCGCATCTCGTATCGATACACCGCGCCGCTTAAAGCGCGGGTCGCATGCAGATACGGCGGATCGACATAGAACAGGGTGTCCGGCGTATCGTGGTCGCCCAGCACCTGCAACGCGGGGCGGTTTCCCAGCAAGACCCCTTGCAAGCGCAAGCCAAAGTCCTGCAGACGCTGGGGCAACTGCGCCCAATGGCACTGATTGCCGCCGGAGTGATGCTTCACATCCAGCTGAAATCCCGTGCTGGATTTGGTCGCGCCCGCGGAACCAAAGCCCATCTGGTGTCACCATCGGATGTAAATTGACACAGGTCAGCGATTGAAAATGGATACACCGAGTTGAG
>LXRJ01000194.1 GCA_001684025.1 Candidatus Glomeribacter gigasporarum
CCAGTTCCTCCGGCTAAACACCAGAGTTTTACTTGCTCAGGGTGGAAACTTTTGCACGCTGTTTCCACCCCATATCTGGAAAGTTTTACACGCTGATTCACAGCCGATGTGGTGCGCATGCTCGGCGGTTCGACGCAGGACGCCGCGCTAGCGGCTTGGTCGAAAGTGGATCGGGCGGTGCGTGAAGTCGGGCCGTATCAAAGCGTGGCGTTTGACGATGCGCTGATTCACCGCGTGCTGTTCGAGATGGGCGGCTGGATTCCGTTGGGGTCGAAAACCGAGGACGAATGAATGGCCGTTTGTCCGAAACGAATTCGTCAATCGCTATCGCGGCTACCGGATGCGTAGCGAAACGCCGGACTATCCGCCGATCTTGATCGGCCTGTATGAAGCGGAGAACCGATGCAACGGTCATCCGGTTCAGCCGCCGGTGCTGGTCGGCGATGCAGAAGCGGCCCAGCGCGTGATGCGCGGCGGCGCGGACAAGCCATTGATCGGCTTTACACGGCTACAACCGGAAGAGCCGGAGGCGCAGGCTGCGTTGCTGATCGAAGCGCGAAAAAAGGCGGCATGAACGCACCCACAACGCCTGAATCTGTCCGCCCGCCGCACGCTGAAGCGTATCTGCCTGGGCGCAATCCGTTCACGGCGGTCAAATTTCTGCGCCGGCAGCGCCGGCTGGAGCCTCCCGACCGAAGCGGAACCGGGCAATCGATGAGCGCGCTGGAAGCGTTGTTTGCGCTGCACGTGCGCGCCGCCAAGCTGCCTGAGCCGGAGCGGGAATATCGCTTCGATCCTATCCGCCGTTGAAAGTTTGACTTCGCTTGGCCGACTTTAAAAATCGCCGCCGAATGTGAAGGCGGCCTGTGGACGCACGGGCGGCATACGCGGGCGTTGGGCTTCSAGGCCGATGCCGAGAAATATAACGCYGCRRCMSTRCAMGGCTGGCGYGTGCTGCGCTTTACCCGAAGCATGATTCAGAGTGGCGAAGCGATGAAAAAGCTGACGCAAGCCCTTCGGCAGGCTGCATGAGTGCAGCGCTTTACAAATTCGCCTTGCAACATGATGGCATTTGGAATTCAGGCAGCAACAGCGTCCAGTTCCAGTCTGGGATGAAGACCTGCCCGTGTAGCCAAGGTCAAGAGCATATCAAGACTAAATTTTTCCCATTTGCCACATACCAAATCAGACACACGCGATTGACTAATACCCAGGTACTGGGCTGCTTTGATCTGCGTCCAGCGACGTTCATGGATAAGTTTTTCCAAATGAATCATCAAATTGGAACGCATTGCCAACAATGTTGCCTCTTCACCTGGAAAGCCCAGATCAAGGAATACATTGCCACTAGATTCAATAATATCTTTAGCCATAATTCATATTCCCATCCGCTTATAACGTTTGATTGCAAGATCAATATCTTCTTTGCGTGTCTTTTGAGTCTTTTTCTGGAATGCATGAAGAACGTATACCGCTTCTTCACGCCGAGCGACGTAAATAACTCGCCAAGCCCCTTGGGCATGAATTCGAAGCTCGTAAGCGCCAGGGCCAACAGAAAGCATCGGTTTCCAGTCGCGCGGCATCAACCCGTTTTGTATGCGGTCAAGCTCAAAGCCTGCTGCACGGCGTGGTTCATCTGGAAAGTTGCGCAAATCATCTTGACTGCTGCCGATGAATCTAAGTGGTTTCATAAGGTAAATTATACAAGTTTATATATAAATTATCAACCTACATATATTTCGCTTGTGCTCTTGTATCTGGTGAAGTATATTTTTGCTACTGCTGATATAAAAGCAGTCGGGGGTGGACTCCCGAGATGGAGCGGCAAAGAGCCGCTATTGCATTCGATGCGGCTTTTTTGTTCGCTTTGGTGTGCCCTTTATGGCGGCCAAGCAGAGGGAGCCGCAAGGCTCGCCGGTGCTCCATCGGTMKTCCARCCTYTGTTTCGGTCGCCACCCGTTTGGAMKCGGGTTGGCGGTTCAAAACCGCAAATGGAGCATGTCATGGCAAATCGCACYCAARGCGCGTCTGCGCTTATTCCYTTYCAATTTGAARACCACGAAATCCGCGCYCTGTTGATTGAYGRYSAACCGTGGTTYRTTGCWGCGGATGTTTGCGCGATTCTCGATCTCGGTAATCCGACTAAGGCCGTTGCTGCGCTTGATGACGATGAACGCACCCTAACTTTAATTCAGGGTGCCAACAATCAAGAACGCCAAACCAACATCATCAACGACTCGGGCCTATACACGCTGATTCTGCGCTGCCGCGATGCGGTTAAAGCGGGTTCTCTGCCGCATCGGTTCCGCAAGAAAGTGACTGCTGAAATTCTGCCCGCGATACGCAAGACGGGACGGTATGAA
>LXRJ01000227.1 GCA_001684025.1 Candidatus Glomeribacter gigasporarum
TGAYCRGCGGGCGGCGSCCAGCCGCTGCCCGCTGTTACCCAAGGAGATCCTCCAGTTTCTGGAAAGCCCGGACCCGAATAGCGCGCAGCTTGGCCTGATTCGAGCGCTGCTGCTCAGCATTGTCGTCCGAGTCGATCTGTTTCTGGACAACCGGCTGTCCCGTCGTGAACAGGATTGTCTGTTGATGGCCGCTTACGACATGGGGTTGAAGCAAAGTGCTCGGATACTCAAGATTTCGTACCGATCAACGGTTGTCTATCGATGCAACCTCCTACGGAAATTGGGCTGCCGGACGATGACAGGCGCGGTTTTCAGGGGCATTCAGTACGGCTATCTTCCCCTGACCGCACGGCAAGCGGAAACAGGCGCAGTTGCCAGACCGCCTCGAAACAGGGCGTTTGATGACATGATCTGTCAAAAATTAGCGCGGCTCAAGATTCACCGTCCCGATCACGAGCAAATTCAGACGATGAAGACCATCCTGCTGGAAAGGGACGAGTTCCTACATCAGGTCAATCCATTGCATCCAAAAAGCAGCCCTTTGGGCCGCACCGTAAAAGAATGGAGGACGCTGAAACAGTTGGCCTTGATCGAGAAACGAGGGTGACATCAGCCCCCTTCAAAGGAGACTTCCCGCCGGTCCGATTGACCCGTTACCAAAAAACCTGCCTGAAACTGGTGATTCAAGGTAAAAAGGCCAAAGAAATGGCGCACATTCTGAAGTGCACACCCGCTTCCATCTACGATTGCCTGCGGCGTCTGATCCGGCGGCTCAAGGCACAAACGCTGCCACAAGCGGTTTATAAAGCGATGTACGCAGGCGTCATTGATAGGGAACACGCGCCCTAATAATTGGGAAACAGCCTATTTCTCCTATCTAGTTGCTCTATTACGATGTAATACGCCATTGCACGGCTCCCTCAGCTGAGGGTATACCAAGAGGCCCGCGCTTTACCGTGCCGCTTGAGAAACCCATCCCGGACAAGCGCGCTCAGTCTGGCTTTGATTGTACCCCTCGGCGCACCTGTCAGTTTCTCGGCCTCGGAGATCGTTAAAGACCCGCGCGCTTTCACCAGCTCCAGAATCGTAAGAGACAACCTGGGAAGGGCGCTGGCCAATATTTTTTCATGCGCAACTTTCTGTTCCAGGCTGTCTTTCTGTGCCTTCAAGACACGCAAGAAGAACAATAGCCACGGTTCCCAATCCGGCGTATCGGTTTGCAGGGTGCTTTGCGTTTTTCTCAGCRCAAGGTAATACGTATCCTTATTGCTTTCAATAAAGCGCTCCARAGAAGCATAGRGCRCATAMAGATAGCCTGCCTGCAACAGKARCAGCACGGTCAGGATTCTCGATAARCGYCYRTTCCCRTCCTGAAAAGGATGAATCGCCAGAAAACGCACMATAAACARCGCRATMAYCARYAAGGGATGCAGCGTGCCATCMGCTTGTGYTTCTTTGATCCAAGCGAYCAGAGCAGCCATGTTGCRGGGCGTATCAAATGGCSTTGCCGTCTCGAAAATMACRCCYAGRCTTTTRCCYGYYTCGTCRAAGGCTTCTACGTGGTTGGRAAATTTTTTGTACTCTCCTCTATGCTGTTGATCTTTACTGCTGTATTTCAAAGTGACGGCGTGAAGTTGCTTAATATGATTTTCCGTTAAAGGGATTTCTTTCCAGGCATCGAATACCAGGTTCATTGCCTCGGCATAACTGGCGACTTCTTCCTCATCTCTGGACTGGAAAGATGCCTGATCCAGTTTGGAAATCAGTTGCTCCACCGCGCTATCGGAGAGCTTGGCCCCCTCAATGCGGGTGGAAGAACCGACACTTTTGTGACTCAGCGTGTAAAACTTTCCAGATATGGGGAGGAAACAGCGTGCAAAAGTTTCCACCCTGA
>LXRJ01000092.1 GCA_001684025.1 Candidatus Glomeribacter gigasporarum
CCCCCGCCGCGMAAGCCGCCGAAAAAGGCTCTAAGTACGGCCATTGCCAACATCCTGCATCAACAGCGGCGTAATCAACACCACCAGCAATGTGCGCGACTGCCCCGCCCGCACGCCGCCGCCGAGCGCGAAAAAGGTGCTTGAACCCACACCGCTGCGCTGCGCGTGATCGTCGATATCTTCCTGAGCCGCCAGCATCACCGTGTCTCCAGCGCGGACTTTGATCGTGTTTGACGTGTTCAGCGGCAAGGCAATGCTGGGTAATTCAATGCGCGCGCCGCCGCTTTCAATCACCCGCGGCGGGCCTTTCTGGCTCGACAGATTGATGTTCATCCGCAGCAGAATCTGGTTGTCTTCGAGTACATACGGCAACATCGAAATGTTGAAGCCGGTGTTGATCGTGCCCGGCGAGAGGGTGGTTGTCGATCCGACCTGCGCCGTTTGGGTCGTATTTGAACTGGCGAGATAACCGTCCTGGGCGCCGGTTTGCGTCGCCACCGGATTGAGGTTCATCGTCGCTAATTGCGTGCTGCGCACCAGACGCGCATGGCCCTGTTCGTTCAGCGCGTGCAAAATCGCTTGCGTGCCCGCCCACGGCGAATCCGAAGTTTTGAGGATCGAAAAGGTCGCGGTGGAGGCGGAGGCGGGCGCGGATAAAGCATTCGCCAGTGCAATTCCGTATTTGCCGGCAAGCGTTTGATAGAGCGCTGACCAGCGCAGGCCGATAGCGTCGGTATTTGAGGTGGCGACCGAAACAACATGCACTTGAAAAGTGACGAATTTGTCAAACTGTGCGTTCCGCGCATCGACATAACGCTGCACGCGGTCAAGCACATCGGACGCACCCGCCACCGTTAGGCTGCCGGTCGCGGGCGAGACGCTGACGTGGTTATCGGGCGGCGGCGCAATCGTTTCAATATCACGCTGGATATCTTTCCAAAGCGAAGTCTTCAGCTGGACGGTCGTGCTTTGCAGCGTATGCGCCGCGCCTTGTCCGCCTTGCCCGCTGTCCGATCCCGCGCTTAAGACGCCGTTGATTTGGGTTGTGCCGCTGTGAAACTCGGATTTCATCGCGGTATCGGTCGCAATCAGATGAACCGGAAAGGTGCGCGACGAGATGGCGAAGATGATCACGCGCCGGCGGGCCGGCTCGAATTGCCAAGCCAGGCCGGCGCGCGCGGTCACCGCATCCAATAACCCTTCAAGACGGCCGCGATAGTTGAGATCGAAAGCGCGCGGCGCAGCGTCCTGCGCGCCGGTCACTGGACCGGGCAGCGGCGGGAGGGGAACGGATGCGCGCGGGCGGCCCACCGCGGCCAGCGCATCGCGCGCCAGATGAATCGTAATCCCGCATTTGCGCGTGATGAGCTGACTGAATTCAGGCAGGGAAATGGGTTCCGCGCTGACGATGTCGAGTTCGCAGCCGAGCGCAGGCGCCTTTGTCTCTGTAAAAGGGGTCGGGAAAACCCATTGCTGCGCCGGATATTGCACGGTATCTGCAGCGCGATGCGGCGCAGTGTGCTTTTGCCACTGTTGCCGCGCCGCGTCAATTTCGGTCAGCGCGCTGCGTTCAATATCGCGCGCGTGCTGAAACGTTTGGCATCCGGCTAACGTGGTCACCGCGGTAGCGATGAGTAAACGGTTCGCTTTTCCCATCGTTTAGCGCATTTTGAGGTGGACGTAAAACAGTTTTTGCGCGCGCTGAATCTGCACCGCGAGCGGTTTTTCCGCCCGTTCGTAGAGCGCAATGCACGCTGCGACCGCCTGCTCGATAGAGCCCGTAAACGTCAACGGCGCGAGGATGGGATAGTTCAATTGCTGATTCGGGCCATCCGGCACGTCCCAGACCAGCGTCCAGCGCGCTTGATCGGCCCACTTCTGCATTGAGGCGCGCAGCGTCGAGCCTTTGTTTGCGACCCAAAGGGTTTCTTCAGCAGACCCTGGCGTATCCAGGGAAGCGGATGCTGTATCCGGCATGACGCGCCGATCGTCAACCACGATCAACTTTGCCCGCGCGGCTGAACAGACTGCCAGCGCCAGCACGATGCTGAACCAGACCATGACACTTTTAATCACTTTGAATACATTCTCAGAGCTAAGCGACTGGTCCTATTTTCATGAGCGCTTCTGGCCGAGTCAAACTATTTTGAGCAAGGTTCGCCATCCGGCCTACCCTATAATTGGCGCGCCGCGTTTAGCGCATTTTTCAGCGGCGTGCAGAGTGTCTCTTCGTGCTTGCTCCTTGTGCAATCTCATTGAAAAATGCGCTCACCCTTGATAGGAGACCAGCGAATGAAGAAACTCGCGTTATGTTTAGCGCTTATGTGCGCATTTACGCATACGTATGCAGGGGCGAAGGAAGAAGTGATTCGTTTCGGCATGGACAGCAGTTATCCACCCTTTTCATCGAAAGGGCCGGATGGAAAACTGCACGGCTTTGATATCGATCTAGGCGAAGCCATTTGCGCTAAATTGAAGGCGAGATGTCAATGGGTCGAGCAGGACTTTGACAGTTTGATCATCGCGCTGAAAGCGCGCAAATTCGATGCGATCTTGGCGTCGATGTCGGCCACCGAACAGCGCAAGAAACAGATTGATTTTTCCGACATGCTCTACAACACGCCGACCCGCCTGATCGCACCGGCGCGCGCCGCGCTTGAACCGCTTCCGCAGGCGCTTAAAGGTAAGCGTATCGGCGTTCAGCAAGGCAGCGTTCAGGAAATGTACGCGAAACATTACTGGGCCGCGGCCGGCGCCAAAATCATTTCTTATCCAAGCCAGGAGATGGTGTACGCGGATCTGCGCGCGGGCCGGCTGGATGCGTCATTACAAGATCAAGTGCAAGCCGCGCTGGGTTTCCTGAAAACGCCGCGCGGCAAAGGGTTTAGGTTTGCGAGCCCCCATTTAAACGATCCCGGCATTTTGGGTCAAGGCAGTGCAATTGGGATTCCAAAAGGGAAAACTGCGTTCCAGGCGCGTCTGAATCAAGCGATTGCCCAGATTCGCCAAGACGGCACATTTCAGTCGCTAGCGAAGAAATATTTCGACTTCGATATAGAGGGCAATTAAGCATTAGAACCTATTCGAAATTTGATCCTTCTCTTCCGATTCCATCCAATTCCATTTCGCTTAATGTTTTTACAGTATTGCACCGACGCTGTCCACGCTACGCTAGGTTGAGTTAATTCAGCTCAATTGAATACTCAAGTAAATATGCCGGATATTCAGAATTGCCATAACTCACGGACTTCATCCCCTAGCCAACGCTTTTCCATAGACGCCCCTCTTCATTGCTCTGGCCAATTTCTGGATGATTTCATCCAAACTTCCGAGGATTCTGTTCATTTAAAAGATGCAAAAACAGGAAAATATATTCAGGGCAGTCTTGGCATGATTGAAATCGTCGGACTTAAAACCGTCGATGAGGTGATTGGTCTAACCGTCGATGATATTTTTTCGGCGCATGGGCCTTTTAGAGAAGACTACGGTCCCGCTTTTCGTGAATGGAAAAACCGCCAGCCCGGAAAATTTAAAAGATTGGATCATCAAGTATGCGCAAACAAGCGCCGGATAGATCTCCAGCACGCTTTTTTTACCTCTAAAGGATTTATTTTATTCAAAAATACGATGCGATTCCCGATTCTAAGTCTTGACCACCGGGAAGTGATCGCAACGCTGAATATAAGCAAAAACACCACCTTCCAACGCAGCTTGACCGGATTACTGAACCTCTATCAAGAATACTATCCTGAAAAGCAAGCGATTCAACAATTGCTGCGTTATTGCGGACTCAAGCGCTATTTTTCAAAACTTCCAACACTTAAAGAAGTCATGATTCTATTCGCGATGCGGCAGAATTCCTGCCGTAAATATATCGCGCACTGTCTTGATCTTTCTCCAGACACCGTCGCTTCTCATGTGTATCAACTCCGCAAAAAACTCAACACGCCTGATTTACATCAGGTTCTGATCCAACTACGGTCTATTCCCGTGGACGAATACAATGGACATGAGCCTCTTTAAATTTAAATGGCGTGACCACTCCTTTGAGTAAAGATATGCATTATTTTTTTAAAAACGCGCTTTTCTTTCTGCTCAGCATATCCATTACAGCGCATGCCGAAACCGTAACCCTTCCTGAAGGCGCGTCTGTACAAACATGTTTTTCATACACGCGTCAATGCGAAGCACAGATCGTTCAGCTCATCGCCCATGCAAAAAAGCGCATTTTGCTGGCGGGGTACAGTTTTACTTCAAATGAAATTGCCAAAGCGCTGAAAAATGCGCATGCGCGCGGGATCAAAGTGCAGCTTGTGTTGGATAAATCCAATTTGACTGGAAAGTATAGCCGGGCGACTTATTTAGCCAACGCGGGGGTTGATGTCAGAATCAACGGCCGTTACGCCATCATGCATCACAAATTTATTGTGGCGGATCAATCCGTTGGTTTTGGCTCAATGAATTTCACCCGCGCGGGTGACCGTAAAAATGCGGAAAACTTTAATATTTTCCACCATGCGCCAAACTTAGCGCATGTTTATGAACAAGAATTTATTCGTTTGTATGAAGAATCTAGACCCTATTCCCCCGCTCTATAAGAACCTGTTCACGCGCTTACTGCACGCCCGTGATAGGGGCCGGGCGCGCGGTGCAAATCGTGACCCAGTGTAAGAACGATGGACGCATTAGGTATTCTCAACTTCTGGACTTATCTCGTTGGGGCGGTTTTGATCATCGCATTGCCCGGCCCCAATATGCTGTACGTGCTTTCCGTCAGCGTGCGGCATGGCGCGCGCGCGGCCTATCGTGCGGTGTACGGTGTTTTCCTAGGCGATTCGGTGCTGATGACATTATCAGCGGCGGGCGTTGCTTCCCTGCTCAAAGCGTATCCCATTCTCTTCTTTGTCATTAAATACGGCGGCGCCGCTTACTTGCTCTATACGGGCTTGACGATTCTGCGCACGGCATGGCGTAAACACGGTCTCCCAACCCCTGCCCCAGTCAAGCAAGCGGAATTGAAGGATCCCTTCAGGCGGGCCTTGTTGATCAGCTTGTGCAATCCGAAAGCGATTCTGTTTTTCGTCTCATTTTTCATCCAGTTTGTCGACCCAGCCTATCCCCATCCTGCGCTTTCTTTTCTGGCGCTTGGCGTAATGGAACAATTGATCAGTATCTCGTATCTGAGTCTGCTGATTTTCACCGGCGTGCGTCTCGCCAAAGTCTTCCAACACCGCCGTTACTTATCGATTGGCGCCGCGAGCAGCGCGGGCGCGCTGTTGGTCGGTTTTAGCTTGAAGTTGGCGACCGCTACGCTGAACTAAACTTAGCATCTGTTTTCAAACAGGTTCTTAGGGCTCGCATCCTACGCAATGTGCGAACGCTTGGCCTTGTATTAAACGCATTCATACCCAGGATAATTAAAAATCATTTCATAAATTGGCTTTTAGAATGCGCTCAATAACAGATAGAAATCTAGATGTCAGGCAGTACAGCTCAGGGCCGTACCCACACTCCGGCTAGGCAAGTCAAAGAAACGCTTAAAACGCTCCGCTCCCATCCTGAGGCAGGCCTCACGAACGAAGAGGCGAAGCGCCGTCTGGAACAGGAAGGACCGAATGAAATTGCCGAAAAACGTCCTTCTCCGGTCTTGCGCTTTGCGCAAAAGTTCTGGGGGCCCTCTGCATGGATGGTGGAATTGATTGCGCTCGTCGCGCTGATTCTGCACAAGCGCGCGGATGTAAGTGTGGCTTTGGCATTGCTTGGCATGAACACGTTTTTCAGCTTTGCGCAGGAGCAGCGCGCAACGTCGGCGGTCGCCGCGCTGCGCCAGAAGCTGAACATCAAGGCGCGCGCGCTGCGGGACAGGCATTG
>LXRJ01000155.1 GCA_001684025.1 Candidatus Glomeribacter gigasporarum
TGACTAACCAACTTTTTTTCTTTCTAGTTTCACTAGTTTGTCTGTCTTTTGTTGATTTCACTGGTTTGTTTATCTCTTGTTGATTTTATTTTCTTGTTGGTTTCTCTAATATATTTCTCTCTTGCTAATTTTGCTGGTCTTTCTCTTATTGGTTTTGCTGGTTTGGCTTTTTTTGTTAGTTTTGTTGGTCTGTTTCTAGTTGGTTTCACTAATAATAAGTTTTTTTTTAATTATATAATTGACTAACCAACTTTTTTTTTCTAGTTTCACTAATTTGTCTATCTCTTGCTAGTTTTGCTAGTTTATATTTCTTGCTAGTTTTGCTGATTTGCCTGTTTCTTGTTGGTTTTTCTGATGGTCTTTCTTTTGCTGATTTTGCTAAATCTATTTTTTTCTAAATTTAATTTTTATTTTTTATGAAAATTGAACTTGTATTTGATCACTTGAGAATATGACAACTTTACTACTTCACTAAATTATTATATACTTTTTTTTTAAAATTTATATATAAAATTTTATAAAATTTTTTAAAAAAATTTATTATTTTTTTTTTAGACATTGTTTTAGAGTGACTTGTTGCTATAGTGACTTTGTGATTGACTAATTAAAATCGATTATATAGAGCAAGTGATTTTATTTATTAAATTTTTTTTTTTAAAAAAAAAATACAACAACAAAAATGAAATCTACAACAAAAATCTATCAACAAAAATCTATAGTTAAAAGTTCACTAATAATAGCTTTAAAATGACAGCTTCAAAAATGACTGACTTTAAGAATAACTGACAAAATAAGTTTAGAAGAAAAAAAATAGTTAAATCAAAAGGAAAAAGTACTAAATAAAAAAAAAAATAAACAAAATTTACTTCACAGTAGCAACAAAAATTATAGCACCAATAACAACATCAACTATAGTACCAATAATGATTTCAGCTAAGAAACAGACTAGTGAAATAGCAAAAAAAACAGATTAGAGAAACTAACAAGAAACAGGTAGATCAGCAAGAGACAGACAGATCAGCAAAACTAGCAAGAGACAGACAAATCAGCAAAACCAGAAAGAAAAAAAGTTAGTTAGTTAATTATATAATTAAAAAAAATACTTATTATTAATGAAACTAACAAGAGACAAATTAACAAAATTAACAAAAAAGAGTCAGATCAGTAAAATTAATAAAAGACAGATTAGCAAAATCAGCAAAAGAAAGACCATCAGAAAAACCAACAAGAAACAGGCAAATCAGCAAAACTAGCAAGAAATATAAACTAGCAAAACTAGCAAGAGATAGACAAATTAGTGAAACTAGAAAAAAAAAGTTGGTTAGTCAATTATATAATTAAAAAAAAACTTATTATTAGTGAAACCAACTAGAAACAGACCAACAAAACTAACAAAAAAAGCCAAACCAGCAAAACCAATAAGAGAAAGACCAGCAAAATTAGCAAGAGAGAAATATATTAGAGAAACCAACAAGAAAATAAAATCAACAAGAGATAAACAAACCAGTGAAATCAACAAAAGACAGACAAACTAGTGAAACTAGAAAGAAAAAAAGTTGGTTAGTCAATTATATAATTAAAATAAAAAATAAAAAAAATAAAAATACTTATCTTTAGCGAAATCAATAAAAGACAGATTAATGAAACCAACAAAAAAAGCTAGACTAGCAAAACTAACAAGAAACAGACTAGCAAAACTAGCAAGAGAGAAACAGACTAGAGAAACCAATAAGAAACAAACAGATTAGCAAAACTAATAAAAGAAAACAAACTAGCAAAACTAACAAGAGACAAACAAACTAATGAAACTAATAAAAGAGAGTCAAACTAGCAAGACTAACAAGAAACAAACTAGTAAAACTAGCAAGAGAGAGACAGACCAGAGAAACTAACAAAAAATAGATAGATTAGCAAAACCAACAAGAGACAAACAAACTAGCAAAATCAACAAGAAACAGACACATTATTGAAATCAGAAAAAAAAAATTGGTTAGTCAATAATATAATAAAAAAAATACTTATCATCAGCAAAACCAACAAGAAACAGGTCAATAAAACCAACAAGAAAGAGCCAGACTAGTAAGACTAACAAGAAACAGACTAGCAAAATCAGCAAGAGAAAGACAGATTAAAGAAACTAACAAAAAACAGACAAATTAGTAAAACCAATAAGAGACAAACAGATTAGCAAAACTAACAAGAAACAGACAAACTAATAAAACCAAAAAAAAAAATTAGTTAGTTAATTATATAATAAAAAAAAATAAAAATAAAAATAAAAAATAAAAAATACTTATTGCTAGCAAAACCAACAAGAGATAGATCAACAAAACCAACAAGAGAGAGACAAACCAGTAAGACCAATAAGAACCAAATTAGTAAAACTAGCAAGAAAAAGACAGATTAAAAAAACTAACAAGAAACAGACAGATTAGTGAAATTAACAAGAGACAAACAGATTAGTAAAACTAACAAGAGATAGACAAAGCAACAAAATTAGAAAGAAAAAAAATTGGTTAGTTAATTATATAATAAAAAAATAAAAAAAAATAAAAAATATTTATTGTTAGTAAAACCAACAAGAAACAGACTAACAAAATTAATAAAAGAGAGACAGACCAGTAAGATTAACAAGAGACAGACTAGTGAGACCAACAAGAGCAGATTAGTTAAACTAGCAAGAGTAAGACAGACTAAAGAAACTAACAAGAAACAGACAGATCAGTAAAACTAACAAAAGACAAACAGACCAACAAAACTAACAAAAGACAGACAAACCAACAAAACCAAAAAGAAAAAAAATTAGTTAGTTAATTATATAATAAAATATATATATATATTTATTGCTAGTGAAGCTAACAAGAGACAGACTAACAAAATAAACAAAAGAGAGCTAAACTAGTGAGACTAACAAAAGACAGATTAGTAAAACTAGTAAGAAAGAGATAGACTAGAGAAATTAACAAGAAACCAAAAGACAAACAAACTAACAAAATTGAAAAGAAAAAAGTTGGTTAGTCAATTATATAATATATAAAAAAAACTTATTGCTAGTAAACTAATAAGAGACAGACCAAT
>LXRJ01000185.1 GCA_001684025.1 Candidatus Glomeribacter gigasporarum
GGTTTTTCAAGACTACAACACTGCCTCAAGAATTGCCGATTGTCACGGGCGCGCGGCCCTCGTGTGTCAACACGGCCAGGCAATCGATCTTTGGCTTGGGAAGATCCTTCTGAGCCAGAGGTTATTTGGCTACCGGCTCTAGCAATATTTGTAAGTGAGGGTTGATTAATCTATAAAATAATCATGGAAAGGAACAGACGATAAAAAAATTCGCTCAAGATTCAGAACTGACTTATTAAGCCTATAAAAGCAATGAAGTATTCCTTTGATAAGTACACAAAGGGCGATACCACAATTTTTCATGGTGATTGCCTAGAAGTACTCCCCTCACTTCCAGACAACTCAATTGATCTCATATTTGCCGACCCCCCCTATAATATCGGCAAAAAGTTTGGGGGATTCAAAGATTCCTGGCCATCCGAAAAGGACTACATGGAGTGGTGTTTTCAATGGCTGGAAATATGTATCCAAAAGCTCAAGTCTTCTGGCAGCCTTTACGTTATGACCAGCACACAAGCTATGCCTTACTTGGATCTCTGGCTACGTAACCGCCTAACTATTCTTTCTCGCATCGTATGGCACTACGATAGCTCAGGCGTTCAGGCTCGCACATACTTCGGCTCTTTGTACGAGCCAATCCTTTTCTGCGTCAAGAATCCAAAAAGTTACACTTTTAACGCTACAGAAATTGAAGTTGAAACGCGAACAGGCGCTGTCCGAAAACTTATTGACTACCGTAAAGAAGTGCCAAAACCGTATAAAACAACAAAAACTCCTGGAAATATTTGGTATATCCCTCGCGTTCGCTATCGTATGCCTGAATATGAACAGCACCCCAGCCAGAAACCAGAGGCACTTCTGAAGCGCATTATCAAAGCAAGCACAAATGTGGGTGATTGCATACTTGACCCTTTTGGCGGTGTATTTACAACATGTGCCGTAGCGCAACAACTCAGTCGCCGCTCGATTGGTATCGAGCTTCAGCTTGACTACATCAAGATTGGTCTTCGTCGGCTTGGTATTGCAAGCCATTTCCAAGGAGAAAAACTGCGCGCTATTGATAAAATTTTTGTGCGTAGAAACGATAAAAATACAGCTGACAGAATTAGAGAAGAAAAGCAATCAGGACTTTTCAATGCTCAAATTTGAAATCATACAGCACTCATTTACCCCAAACATTCTTGATATTCTGAGACGCCATTATGGAGATTATGCAGAAGATGTTTTCCAGGCTAGCCCAGTTCTTGGCTATTTGAATAACAAAACCAAATCTGCAAACCAGGGATCAAAAGCACGTGGCGCCTTTGCTAATCACTATGCGCTATATGTTGTGGTTGAGGATTACATACAGAAGGGTTTTGCTAATAGTAAAGCAGAAATACCCTACTCAAAATACCAAGGCGCGAAGTTCTCTGATCTGTTTAGGCGGCAGCGCGAGCTTCCATTCGGTGCAAAGCTTCAAAACCATGCACTCAATGCACGTCTAAACGACGAATTTGAAAAGTTCTATCCGGTCGTTAAAAAACCGTTGATTGTCCGTGACCTGACAACACAACGGTATTGGATTCAAGAAGACCTTCTTCAGGTTACGATACGTCGAAAAGATGGGACTAATCATACATATAATATTGCTTGTGCAATTATCGAAATAATAGACGCATATGTTGCTGCAAAAAAAGCAGCTTTCGAGAGTTTCCTTGAAGCTTGCCGCCAAATTTCAGAACTCGGGAAGCAAAATCCCAATAGAGCAGTCGATTTTGTAATCCAACAGTTACAGCCGAATGTTGATGCACGCATCTTTGAAATCGTAAGTTATGCGGTTCTCAAGGCGAAGTACGGTCAAGAAACTGTATGGATTGGCGATACGAAGAATTCAATTGCTGAAAGGTGGCTTATTCTCTATAAGACTGGGCGAACAAACGCCAACGATGGCGGAATTGATTTTGTGATGAGGCCCTTGGGGCGCTTCTTCCAGGTTACAGAAACAGTCGATGTTAATAAATATTTCCTTGATATTGACAAGGTGCAGCGCTTTCCAATGACCTTTGTGGTTAAATCTAATGAGTCCAAAAATCAAATCCGCGATGCTATTCGCGCACAAGCTGTGGTCAAGTATAAAATTGAAGCTGTCGTTGATTCCTATATGGAAGCTGTTGAAGAGATTATCAACATTGAAGATCTTGTAGCTGCCTTCGACATCGTACTCAAAGCTAACCAATTACAAAAAGTTATGGATAAAATTGTTACCCAAAGCAAGGTAGAGTTTAATTATAACGACGAAAATGAAGAAATTAGCAGTAATATCCTCTGGCCGTGTTAACAATTAAGCAAAACCAAGTCTGAAATTTTGTTTGAAAGGGAAACACTAAAAAATTTTAAATGATGAGCTATAAGTGTTATTTACGAGAAGAGCAGTGGAAACGGATCAAAGATTGATTGCCAGGTCGTGTTGGCACACGAGGGCCGCGCGCCCGTGACAATCGGCAATTCTTGAGGCAGTGTTGTAGTCTTGAAAAACC
>LXRJ01000046.1 GCA_001684025.1 Candidatus Glomeribacter gigasporarum
CCGCNGCGGCCCGACCGGCGGCAGACGACGCGCCGTGTCCACCGCTTCCTCAAAGCGCTGCGCAACCGCTTCTCGTGTCCAGAGGGTCATCTCAGCGCCCCCACGACTGTGTCGCCAGCGCCCAGTCGAGCAGGGCCAGCGCATCCGCTTCGTTGTCGTCAGCGGGATGGAACCCGCGCGCCCGCATCGCGGCGACCATATCAGCTTTGTTGGCGTTTCCCTTACCCGTCGCGTGCTTTTTGATCGTGCCGACCGGCACCCCCTGATACGGAATCGTGTGCTGTTCGCACCATGCGGTCAGTTGAGCCAGAAACCCGCCATAGGCGTGGGCGGCATCGACACCGGCGTGATGACGGACTTCTTCAAAATAGATCGTATCCAGCCCGTCTGCCGATGACTTGAGTTCGGCCAGCCAGCGCCGGAATCTCAGGTAGCGCATCCCGCCCCCTTCGAAGCGTTGGGGCTTAAAATCCCCGACCCCACTGATGATGATCCCGTCTTGGCTGCGCAGCGCCCAGCCCGTGAGCGTGCCGAGGTCGAGGGCGAGAATGGCGACATTCATGCAATCGGTTCCTCTATATCGTGCGTAGAACCACTGGACGGTTGAGGTCGTAAACTCAGACCTCTGAATCCACGGATACCGTCCGTGAGCGTGCACCGCTCGAAGCCTCGTGTGGCGAGCCTTTCCGAGAAAAGCCGAATAGGCCCTGCGTATTCCCCTGCCTTGTCGGCCCATCGCCACCAGTCCTCAAACAAATCAGCGACCGGCGTTTTGAGGKGCGSCAGCCGCTGACAGCGTCCTTCCAGCCAACGGTCCAGCGATGCTTCCTCCCGACGAATACGTTGGACAAATTCAGAGTCGGGTGTCGGGTTGCACAAACCGATCCCGCGAACCCCTGTGTACCCTTGAGGGTTGATAAAGCGCTCGAAGTACTGCGCCGTCAGCCACCTCGAAAATCGCTGGCTTGAACCGATGAAGTGTCCAGACCGTCTCGCCCAGTCCTGCCAGTCGGCAAAGAGGTCTCTGACCAGCGCCTGCGCCGCTGGGTCGATCAAACAGCGCGCCTCCCGCCAGCGGCTGTAAGTTGCCTCCATCCGAAGGGCAAACCGGCCCTGGATCGTATGGGCCCTGTGCTGTGTGGGTTTGCCGGAGTACGGCTGCGTGTGTGGTTTCATCTTTTCCTCCTATCGTTGTAAGACCGCTCACCTGAGTGAAGGACAGAAAGGACACGAATGACGCACTTTTCCGGATGAACGTCTTACGTGCGCGTGCGTGCGCGCGTGTGTGAGTGTTATCGGGAAAATCGTGTCATCCGTGTCCTTTCTGTCCTTCTCAAAAATCATTCCCTTGAAAAATCCATGCCAGGCGGGACGTCTGCGTAGAAAGGGGGTTTAGTCTGTAAAACCAACGCCTTGAATCCCCGCACCCCGTCCGTCAGCCTGCAGCGCTCAAAGCCATGTGCAATCAGCTTTTCTGAGAAGTGTTTAATCGCACCGGGATATTCCCCCGCCTTGTCGGCCCACCGCCGCCAGTCCTCGAACAACACAGCGACCGGCGTTTTGATGTGCGGCAGTTGCTCACAGCGTTCTTCCAGCCAGCGGCCGATGGCATCCTCCGCGTCGAAATACTCATCGGTGGCGGCCATCACAGACCGTGGGGGCTTAAGACCGTACTCCCGCCACAGCACACATCCTTGGACGGCCCAGGTGAAAATCGCATCGCGTTCCTTGAGGAGCTTGTCGGTCAGCTGCTTGTCGCGTTGATCAGGCGGGATGGTGACGGTGAACGGAATCAGATGCAGCCGACGTTTCATCGCTTCGTCGACCCCGCGGATCGACGGTTTGTGGTTGCCAGCGACCAGGAGCTTGAACTGTGGGGTGTACCGGAAGAAATTCTGACGCATGAAGCGCGCCGAGATCGGGTCGCCGCCGGTAATGGCTTTGATCTTCGATCCGTTCCAGCGCCGCCCCTGGCCGGTTTCCATCGCACAGACGAGCCGCGCGCCCTGTAGTCCGGCGAGATCGGTGGGATGCTGATCGGAGCGCGTCTCCATGAAGCTGTCCATCGGCGCAATGGCGGCGTAATCACCGAGCAGTGCGGTCAGCACGTTCACGAAGACGGATTTGCCGTTCGCGCCGGTGCCGTAGAGAAAGAACAGCGCGTGTTCGCTCGTATTCCCCGTCAGGCAATAACCCGCGACCCGCTGCAGGTAGACGATCAGGTCTTGATCGCCGCCGGTGACCTCGTCCAGAAAAGCAAGCCAGGCAGAACATTCCAGAGCGGGTTTCAGGAGAGAGGCGGAGGTGAGTTTGGTCATCCGTGCGGCCCGGTCATGAGGGCGCAGGGTGCCGGTTTTGAGCTGAACGATGCCGCGCGGCGTATTGATGGCCCACAGGTCAGCATCCCACTCTTCGACCACGGCGGCATGCAACGGGTCCGAACGGGCGAGACGTTCAACCGCTGCTATAGTGCTGGCGCGGCGTGTTCCGCGTAAGTTCTGCCCGGCGTGTCATGGTCCGGCCAGATCAGCACCGCTTTCCCGGCTAAGGGAGACCAGTTGGTTTTATCGACCGGGGCATTCGCGCCATTCATTGCGGTGGTGGCGCAAATTCCAGCTTGGATCAGGGCCTCTGCACATTTCTCCCCCTCGACCAGCACAACGGTCCAGGCCTGTGCGATGCCCGGCAGGTTGTACAGCGGACGGGGGTCGGGCGGCGTGTGCTTACGGCGCTTGGGGTCCCAGGGACGGTAGGTCTTCTTGCCGCCGGGTGGGTCGTAGCGATACACGCAGGCGATCAGCGTACCCTCGACGCTCCAGTAATCCCATTTAGCGGTATGGTGACCCAGCTCGTCGCGGGCCGGACGGATCTGTGGCGGTGGCTGATTGGGCGGTGTGGCGGAAACCGTTGTCTGTGCATGCCCCAGCCACTGCGCGATTTCCGCTGCCAGTCGTGGAAAGTCATCACGGGTGGATAGGCTGCGCGCGCAGGCCCACAGTTTGATCGCATCGCCGCTCTCATTGGTGTCGAAATCAATCTGGTGTCGAAATCAATCCACAGCCCCCGCCGTCCGCCTTTGAGTTCCACCACGAGGCTCTTGCCCGCGTGCCCTTCGACATCGCCAACTGTGAAGCGGTTGCCTTGGATGCGGCCTTTCGGGAACAGATAGGCCAGTGCGGCTTCGAGCCGATCCCGCAGCCCACGACGCAGGGTGTCGGTATCGAGGCGTGACGCGGCTTCATTTTGTTCAGGCGCATCGTTAAAATCGAGACAAGGGGCTACTTCTGTCATGATCCCTCCCAACAGTGGTCTTGCCAGGCACACCACCGGCAGGCAAAATGCGTGGGCGTGGTGGTGCAACGCGGCAGCCACTCGCCCGCATCCAGCGCGCGCAGTACACGCACGGCTCGGTCTGACATCCGCTGCGCCAGCGCGCCATCGAAAGGCACCGGTTCGAACCAGAGCTGCGCGGTGTCCTTGTTGATCGCCGTAAACAGCGCGGAATGACGGGAAATAGTCGGAACGCTCTCTTCCAGATACGCCTGATAGAGCGCGATCTGCGCGGCATAGATCGGATGGGCACGGGTGACGCCTTGCTGAACCGTTTTCAGCCAGCTTTTGGCGTTCATCGACTTGCATTCCCAAAGGGCTGGGTAGCGGAGTTCCAGCGCAGGCGGGSCGCCGTGCAGAATGCCGTCGACATGGCCCTGAATCCGTCCGTTAGCCGCAGAAAAGCCGAATGGCTCGCCATTGGCTTGACGGGTCGCCAAATCAAAMCCGGCTTGTCGCAGCCATTGCACGGCCAGCGCTTCCAGCGCGTGGCCGATCTCGAAAATGCGCAGCACCTGTCCCGGCGTCTCGCGGCTCGCATCGACGGGCGTTTGGGTGTGTTCGTATTGCAGTGCCCGTTCACAGGCCACGCCTAAGCGGGAGGCCCCCAGATAACGGCGCTTTGGCTGGGCGGTGCGCTCGCACATCAGCGCTTCGTCGATGCAGGCTGTGACACGCTCGGAAAAAGTCGGGTTGAGATCCATCATCGGTGGAACCCTCCAGCTACGGCAGCCCGTTCCTGCTTTTCCCTCAGCGCCTCGAAGTAGGCGCGTTCTTTGGCGGTGATGCGCTCATGCTCGGCAATCATGTAATCCTGATAGGCAGTAACCACAGCTTCGATGAGTCGCAGCGCTTCATCGCGGGTGTAATCGGCCAGCGGCCGGTCGAGACCCAACGACACCACCACTTCTCCGAGCGGTTTCAGGCACGCCTGCATTGCGGCACGTTCCATCTCTGTGGGGTCAATCACGCAGCCCTCCGTTTTGTTCATCAGTTGAGAAAAAGCGTGCTGACAGCGCATTGAGCAAAACTGCCAGGTCTGCTCGCAGGCGGCGGGGCGATAGGGCCAGCGGGCGTTGAAGTACCCGAATCCCCGCGCTTGTCGGTAGCAGACCGCGCATCTCATGCGACCTCCTGCGCCGTGGCTTGGTTCTCCTCGGCCGCGCTGAACACCAGGCGCTGAATCGCCGCTTTGTTGAACTGAAAGGTGAGCCGGGCAGACGCCTGATAGCGCGTGAGACCAAAATCCCCTCGACATTCAGGCGGCAGATAACGCAGCTGTTTTTCAGTGGGGACTTCATTGAGCCAGCGGCGCGTCTTGTGCACGGTATCCGCCGTCTCGTGGGTATTGAGCCAGTCGTCCACCTGCGCGAGACACACCGTGCGTTCGGAAGCGGCCAGCAGACGGGGCGCAGCCTCTTTGCCGCCGCCGACTGCGTACCACCGCCCGTCGAGCGCAAACACCCCGCTCCAAGCAGAAAGCCCCGACGCCATCCACGCCGAGTCATCGCCAAACAGATCGCACCAGCGGAAATTCGAGCGCGCCAAGAGATCAATCTCGGCCATTRCGAAATCKKTSAGCKCGCCGACTGGACTGTCGGCCTCATTCGCGCCTTGGGGCGGCGTRCYCGTGGCRCGCTCAAAGACAAAACCGCATAGCGGGCATTCSYGRCAGYKCCGWGGCACCGTGGCYTGGCAGGAMGGRCACGCCTGGGTCTGCATGGCCGGGGAACGGCCATCRAGTTGAGCCGCTTGCTCCAGCGAGCCGTGCATCARSGTSGCCGTCCCGAAATCGAGCACCACGCAGTCGKTTTTGACGAGWCCCGRATGTTCRGCCGGATYGACRGGACGCAGGCCCCGGCCGATCATCTGCATCAGCGTYGARGGRTGGGARCTCAGCCTSARSAGCACRATGCARGCGGTGGGKGTRTAGTCGTAGCCTTCGGTSAGCACCGCGACGTTGACGGCSACTTNGCRCTGGSCCNGATTCRTAMTCRGCSAGCCKSYKTTTGCGTTCGGCWGCGGACAGCTCGCCRTGAATSAGYACRGTKGSAATSYCMGCTGCGCARAACGCCTKRTAMACGTCYTCGGCGTGCTGKACCGTCGAGCAGAACACCAGCGTTTTCCGGTCKCCCGCYTTTTCTCGCCAGTGKTGRATCACMGCRTCCGTAATCGGCGCTTTGTTCAGGATCGCGGCSACTTCTTTCATATCGAAGTCGAYGGCRGTGCGTTTGACGCGGGACAGTTTYTTCTGYGCRCCGACATCSATCACAAAGGTGCGCGGSGGYACCAGATGACCGGAKGCGATCAGCTCGCCYAAGGTGATCTGGTCGGCGACRTTGCTGAACACCGCCCGTAGAGCTTTGCCRTCRCTGCGSGCWGGSGTGGCSGTCAGACCCARCACTTTGGTGTCTGGGTTAGCGGCCAGTGTTTTGTCCACCACCCGCCGGTAGGAATCGGAAGCGGTGTGATGGGCTTCGTCGATAATCAGCAGATCCAGCGGCGGCAGGGTGTTGAGCGCTCGCTTGCGGGAGAGCGTCTGCACCATCGCAAAGGTCGCGCGGCCCGCCCAGGACTTTTCGGCGGCGTTGAACACCGAGGTGCTGATGTCGGGATTGACACGCGCGAAGGTGGCGCGGTTCTGCTCGGTCAATTCATCCCGATGGGCCAGAATGCAGGCTTTGGTGTCAGGTTCAGCTAATAACGAACCGGCGACCGCCGAGAGCATCACGGTCTTACCCGCGCCGGTGGGCGCAATCGCCAGCGTGTTGCCGTGTTGCTCCAGCGCAGCGAGCGTGCGCTCGACCAACAGCGCCTGACGGGGACGCAGGATCATCGGAATCGCCTCGCCCTATTCCGCCCAGTCCGGACGGCCGGTGCGGATGGGTGTGGCAGSCGGKGAGGCGGGCGTAGCCGGCGCAGGAGAAGGTGGCAGAGCGGGCACCGTCTGCGGGGCCAGAGGGGCGGGGCCCATCAGTCGGGCGTAGTCTTTATGATCGGGGGTGATCGCGCGCTTGATCACGCTTTTGGGCTGGCCGTGTTGATCTTGTTCCCAATCGACCTTCGCTAGAAATTCGAGGCCGTCCAGCTCGCCAAAGCCTTGGATGCGCAGGGCGTTTTGAGCAGCAGGGCTGGCGTCTTTGGGTGGGATGCCCCGCGCGGAACTTAAGATGGCCTTGATAAATCCGCGTCCCATATGGCCCCATTCCGGCCCCTTGGGGCTGTAGAGTCCAATCAGCGACCAGAGCTTGCACCGTGCGTATTCGCCTTCCAGTACAGTGAACTCGCCGTTCAGATACACTGAACCCGTCTGCGGATTGCAGGTCGCATAGCCGCCGGTCCAGCCCTGAGCGGGATCGTCGTAGCCACCGTGCCTAATCGTCAGCCGGACTTTAACGAGGGTGCCTTGGGGGATCAGTTCAAAAGTGGCCTGTTCGGGCGCATCATTGAAATCAAAGTAGCTCATGAGGGGTCTCCTTCAGGGGTTGGGACGGATGGAGGGGCGAAATCGAGCCGCTCAGCAGCGGGTTGGGCGGGGCCGGCGATCTTCTCCATCAGCCGGCCCAGATGTGGCGCTTCCACTTGTGCCAGACGACCGGAGCGGTCTTTGGCCGGATAGCCCCAAGGGTTCAAGGTGTGACAGACGAAGGCGCGGCGGAGAACGCCGTCCTCGACTTTGCAATCGGTCAGCGTGATCACCTCATCGACGATGCTGGGCAGCTCCAGCCCTGTTTTGGAGCCGTCGATCTGCAGCGAGAACACGCGGCGGTTGAAATCATCCAGCCGCTCTTCCAGAATCCCGACGAACCAGACGTTCTTGTCGCGGGTATGCTGCAGATGCGTAAGCCAGCCGATCATTTCCTGGCCCATCAGCCCATACGCGCCGCGGGTATCCGGCTTGCCGGTTTTGTCCGAGACGGCCTGCGGCTGGCCCTTGCACCATTGCAGGCACAGGCGTCCCGCGACCGTGATGGAGTCGACGAAGAGCGTGCGGTATTTGGCGAGTGCGGCCGGGTCACCGAAGCGGGTGCAGACGGCATCAAAGTGCGCCTGGCTGAAGGGCTGGTCGGCACGCAGCGCCGGATTCGGGCCGCCGATGAAAACGGCGAAGTCTCGGCATTCGGGCCAGGTGCGCGGGCGGAGCGTGTCGCCGGTCCAGCCCTCGACGGCCAAGTCGCCGGCTTCCAGATCGAAAAACAGCGTTGAATCAGCGGGTAGCGTCCACAGTTGCGAGGTTTTGCCGATCCCGCTTTTGCCGATCAGCACACCCTTGACGCCACGCGACTCGGCCAGCCGCTCGTCAGCCGTGATGATGGGAAAGCTCATGCTGCACCTCCTACCGTTTCCTGACCCTCAGGGGCGCTTTGGCCGGGCCTCAAACACAGCACCCGACGCTCAAAGGCTTCGATGTCGGCCTGCCGGTAGAGCACCCGGCCGGGCAGCCTGAGATACCAAGGGCCGGTGCCCTCCACGCGCCAGCGCTCCAGCGTGCCTTCCGTCACGCACAGGCGCTGGGCGACCTGGCCGGGTTTCAAATGTCGAACCTGATTGAATGGCTTGTTCATCCTCATCTCCTTTACGCGTTGTTGGTTCTATGCGCAGTGTGAAAAGCCGAGGGGGGAGCGTCTATGGGGTCGCTGTGCGCAAACCCCGCAATCGCCTGCAAGCGACCGCATCAGCACCCCAATGCCCGTCAATTTCTGGCCGCAAAAAAGCAACAAAATCGTGGCGGGTTGGGGCCATCGAGCGCGATTTGCGCAAAATCGGCGGGGCGTGGACGGACGCATGAGGCTTTAGGCCCGCGCCTCCGCCGGGGGATAGACACGCTGAGAAGTGCTGCGGCACAGATAGCGACGCTCGTAAGCTCAATGTCTTCGAGGCGATAACGCACCCGGCCGGGCAGGCGAAGATAGGCCGGACCGATCCCTAATCTGCGCCAACGTTCCAACGTGCGTTCCGTCACGCACAGGCGCTCGGCAACTTGGCGGGGCGTGAGATGGATCACGTCGGAAGAGGCGTTGCGCACAGTGACCTCCTTGAAAGGGTGGGAAATCAATGCGCGCAGTTTTAAAAATCCTATGTTCTAGCGTCTACGGCCTTGCGGCGCGTTGACCCGACACGCCCCCGCAAGCGCACGCACGCGCCGACAACTTCCAGCAACTTCCGTGGGTAAAAAGGAGACAAAGCGCCCGCTGCTTGCAAGAACTGAGGGTGTATTGCGCAGATCAGCGGTAGGGACGAGCGAATTCTTAAGGGCGGGCAGCGGCAGGAAGCGCCGACGCTGAGTACGACGGCAGGGTAGGCGGCGGAGGGCTTCCCTCTCTCGTGGGCGGGCCGTCACCCGGACGGGCATGTGACCAGAGGACAGCATCAGCAAGTAGGGAGCTGCGACCCGTCAGCTGGATAGCGTAGGGCTGTGCAGCGGGGAGAAGTGCATTTGCCTTTGCTATAATTTAGTATATACAATATCCAGCATGGCCGAACGATACCAGTGGGACGAAACCAAGCGCCGAATCAACCGGGAAAAGCATGGGTTTGACTTTAGCGATGCAGATATGGTGCTGGACAATCCATTACGGATGGATATCACGGCTGAACGCAAAGATGAGCGCAGAATTCAGGCATTTGCCTACGTGCTTGAAGTGTCGGCTGTACTGACAGTCGTTTTCGCCAAACGCGACCCACCGCGCATCATCAGCTTCCGAATAGCTAGCCGAAAAGAAAGAGAGGTGTACGATGAGTGGCTCAAAACTCACGACGATGACGCTTGAAGAAATGCGTGCTGCCCGCGCGCGCGGGGAAAGCAAAACCGATTGGACGCGCGTGCGCGCAGCCATTTTGCGAGGCGAGGAACCCGCTGAGGATGAAGATGCTCCGGATGCCAGCGCCGAGATGCGCGCGCACCTTGCTAAACTCAAACGCAAACGTGGCAGGCCGCCCGTCTCTGGTGAACCCAAGATCGCCATCGCCTTCCGATGCGATCCTTACATTCTGAGCGCCTTCCGCGCCTCCGGCCCGGGCTGGCAAACACGCATGAACGCGGCTCTGGCAGACTGGCTTAAGGGACATAAGCCGGCGGAATTACCGGTCTAAAGGCTGCGTGCTGCGCCCTGCAGTGACCCTGTTAAACGCGGCAGCGGACGCAACGGACGTTCAATTAGAACCGCTGTAAATATTAATCATCTAGTTCAATTTTATATTAATGAGGTAAACACCAATATCAAAAGCAGAGTTACCTTCAAGTCAGTAGCATTATTTTACCGGCTGGAGAAATCTTATGGACACGGCTCAGGCTCTGATTGATCTAAGAAGAATCAGCTGTAGCGGTGAACTTTTATCGGATTTCGTGGAAGAATTTTCACACTCATCTCATGTGAGAGACATACAAACAGAAAAATATTTAATCACAAATCATCATATGGTGAGTAGTTGGGGGTTGCAATCCGTTCGAGATGTTATTGGACTGACAAAGTACGATGTCTGGCTCGATGATACAGCTCAGAACAAAAAAGATTTAAGCCAAACCACGATATTAAATCATCGTAAGAACGTTCAACTTGATGACAAAATTGAAAATCAGGTTTTATCAACTGAATGTCCCATAAGCATCCAACGCGTTATCCTCAGCAATGAGGGAAATGTTAATTTTACAAACGTCATCAAGATTGGAGTTCAGAATCACGAACATAAAATCATTGCCTTCTGGTCTATTTTTCTTAATCTCACGCACCAAGTCCCTTTACCTAGACTATTCAAAGTCTATCAAGAGTTTTATTCCAAGAAGGAAGCTGTCCAAAAATTTCTAAATCATTTCAATATAGAGGGCTACTTTGATTCTATTGAACCTCCAACTTGCAAAGAAACAGAAGTTCTAATTGCCATGCGTGATAACTCCAGATGCAAAGCGGTTGCCAATGTACTTGGATGCTCTGTTGTAACGGCGAGTAATCACATCTGCAATATCAGAAGCAAATTAAGATCATGCACTTTGCATGATGTTCTGCACAAATTACCTGTGATACCGGAAAATGAGCAAAGCGTGTATACATATATTTAAAAATACCCTCCCTTTAGTAGGGCTGATTTTCAGCATGAGTGCATCCATGCACATGTCAAACAGTGTAGCCGCAATACCGGATAAAACACTCGCTTATTGTTTTGAGGCTAGTCCGACCGGGTTCGACGCGAACCAAGCCAGAACCAATCCAGATTTCACGGTAAGCTCAGTCATCCTTTACAACAGACTGGTTGATTTCGAACGCGGTGGGACAAAAATCGAACCCAGCCTCGCTGAGCGCTGGGATATTTCAGAGGACGGCAAGGTTTACACTTTTCATCTGCGGCGCGGCGTGAAATTCCATACCACGCCTTGGTTTAAGCCAACGCGCGATTTCAACGCTGAGGATGTGCTGTTTACTTTTGAGCGGATGCGCAAACTTAATATGTCTTTCCGAAAGGCGTATCCGGTTGAATTTACAGTTTTTCATCACTCTAGTTTAGACAAAATCATTTCCAAGATTGAAGCATTAGATAAAGGTCACACCGTGCGCTTCACGTTGAATACCGTTCATGCACCTTTTTTATCTAAACTAGCAGCGCCTTTTACATCGATTTTATCTGCCGAATACGCGGCACAATTGCTGAAGGAGGGCAATCCCTCTGATATCAGTTGGAAACCGATTGGTACGGGTCCGTTTATTTTTGAGAAATACGTCAAAGACGCAACGATTCGCTTCAACGGCAACCCTGAGTATTGGAAACTCAACGACGTGCAGTTGTCCAAGCTGATTTTTGATATCACGCCCGATGCAGCCGTGCGTATGCAAAAACTCAAGGCGAATGAGTGTCAAGTTGTCACCGACCCGCGTTTAACCGATATTCCTGCGTTCGAGCGTGATCCTGACTTTCAAGTGCTCAGTCAAACAAGTTTTACCATCAGCTATCTGGCTTACAACGCTATGCATAAGCCCTTAAATGATGTACGGGTACGTCGAGCACTCGATATGGCAATCGATAAGAAAGCCATCATTGATCAAGTCTATGAAGGACGCGCGCAAACCGCCGTTGCGCCAATGCCGCTATTATGGTCTTACGATAAGACGTTGCAAGATGCGCCACGCGATTTAAAAGAAGCGAAAAGATTATTAACGCAAGCCGGCTACCCGAACGGTTTTGCACTCCCTTTATGGACGCACCCGCCTCGACCTTATAACCCCAATCCACGGCTGATGGCCGAAATGATCCAATCCGATTGGAAAAAAATTGATGTCAAAGCGGAGATCGTGACATACGAATTGGTCGAGCATGTGAAGCGGTCTATTAACGGCGAACACGACGCCCTGCTCACCGGCATAGTGAGCAGTATTATCCCTGATCCTGATCATTGGTTCAGAGTGTTCAGTTGCACTGAAATAGGCAAAGGTTTTAACGTCTCAAGATGGTGCAATCCATCTTTCGACGACTTGATTCAGCGCGCGACTAAAACACTGGACATCACGGAACGCTCTCGGCTTTATACGCAAGCACAAAAGTTGCTGAAACGCGAGCAGCCGATTACGCCCATCGCCCATGCAACTAACTATCAAGTCATCAGTAAACGCGTGACGGGCTTTAAAATCAATCCCCTTGGCCTAACAATTTTCTCTGGGGTTGGCCTGGCCGAGTAGAGGGCTA
Organism: Candidatus Glomeribacter gigasporarum; assembly: GCA_001684025.1. Taxonomy (GTDB): domain Bacteria; phylum Pseudomonadota; class Gammaproteobacteria; order Burkholderiales; family Burkholderiaceae; genus Glomeribacter; species Glomeribacter gigasporarum_A. The sequence continues at coordinate 12,004 of LXRJ01000046.1, forward strand.
TGCTGCCATCAGCGGTGGCGTGGGCTGGCTTTGGCGGCTCAGATTTTAAGCGCAATACCACCGGCAGCGCGAGTAGGCCTAAGGCCATGATATAGAAGGCGGGGAAGGTTAAGAGGCCGGTTTTATGGGTGAGCCAGGTGCAAAGAAGCGGAGTAAGCCCCATAAGCGCTAACCAAACCTACATGAAGTGAGGTAAATTATTGTCCATCGTAGGCTAGCGC
>LXRJ01000085.1 GCA_001684025.1 Candidatus Glomeribacter gigasporarum
ACAGTCATAGGCCTATCGCTTATTTTAAGCGTGTGTCTCTGTCCGCTACTTCAAGGGGCTGTTCCACTCTCTTGGAGTCCTAAAATCGATTGATTTTTAACGCAGTTGCTCGACAATTCCTCTCCAACGATCATTATTCGTGCCAACTGTACTGTTCTGATACAAGGACTTGACAAAGGGAGAAGAAATGAAAGAAAATCTGTCTCCCTGTTAAATGAGGGGGACGTACTGGGTGCAGAGTACGAAAGTTCTTTAAAAAGTTACAGCCGATGAGTGTGGGCGCTTAAGCCAGAGAAGCGGTTTGATACGAGGCAAGAAGTACTGGATTGCTTCGTAGGGATAGCAGCTCACACGGAGTTAGATGAGAGAACGTCGAGCTTTGAGTGAGTGTCTGCCTGAGGGCAGGGAATGGATTAAAGAAGAGAAGAGTTTGATCCTGGCTCAGATTGAACGCTGGCGGCATGCCTTACACATGCAAGTCGAACGGCAGCACAGGTGGCAACACTAGGTGGCGAGTGGCGAACGGGTGAGTAATACATCGGAACGTGTCCTGTAGAGGGGGATAGCCCGGCGAAAGCCGGATTAATACCGCATATGCTCGGAAGAGGAAAGCGGGGGACTGGGTATGTAACTATCTGGTCTCGCGCTATAGGGGCGGCCGATGTCGGATTAGGCTAGTTGGTGGGGTAAGGGCCTACCAAGGCGAGGATCCGTAGCGGGTCTGAGAGGACGATCCGCCACACTGGGACTGAGACACGGCCCAGACTCCTACGGGAGGCAGCAGTGGGGAATTTTGGACAATGGGGGCAACCCTGATCCAGCAATGCCGCGTGTGTGAAGAAGGCCTTCGGGTTGTAAAGCACTTTTGTCCGGGAAGAAAGGGCTTCGGTGAATAATCGGAGTGGATGACGGTACCGGAAGAAAAAGCACCGGCTAACTACGTGCCAGCAGCCGCGGTAATACGTAGGGTGCGAGCGTTAATCGGAATGACTGGGCGTAAAGGGTGCGCAGGCGGTTTGCCAAGACGGATGTGAAATCCCCGGGCTTAACCTGGGAACGGCATACGTAACTGGCAGGCTCGAGTATGGCAGAGGGAGGTGGAATTCCACGTGTAGCAGTGAAATGCGTAGAGATGTGGAGGAACACCGATGGCGAAGGCAGCCTCCTGGGCCCATACTGACGCTCAGGCACGAAAGCGTGGGGAGCAAACAGGATTAGATACCCTGGTAGTCCACGCCCTAAACAATGTCAACTAGTTGTTGGGGATTCATTTCCTTAGTAACGAAGCTAACGCATGAAGTTGACCGCCTGGGGAGTACGGTCGCAAGATTAAAACTCAAAGGAATTGACGGGGACCCGCACAAGCGGTGGATGATGTGGATTAATTCGATGCAACGCGAAAAACCTTACCTACCCTTGACATGGCCGGAAGCCTGAAGAGATTCGGGGGTGCTCGCAAGAGAACCGGCGCACAGGTGCTGCATGGCTGTCGTCAGCTCGTGTCGTGAGATGTTGGGTTAAGTCCCGCAACGAGCGCAACCCTTATCCTTAGTTGCTACGCAAGGGCACTCTAAGGAGACTGCCGGTGACAAACTGGAGGAAGGCGGGGATGACGTCAAGTCCTCATGGCCCTTACGGGTAGGGCTTCACACGTCATACAATGGTCTGTACAGAGGGAGGCCAACCCGCGAGGGGGCGCTAATCCCATAAAACGGATCGTAGTCCGGATTGCAGTCTGCAACTCGACTGCATGAAGCTGGAATCGCTAGTAATCGCGGATCAGCATGCCGCGGTGAATACGTTCCCGGGTCTTGTACACACCGCCCGTCACACCATGGGAGTGAGTTCTACCAGAAGCCATTAGCCTAACCGCAAGGAGGGCGATGACCACGGTAGGACTCATGACTGGGGTGAAGTCGTAACAAGKTAGCCGTATCGGAAGGKGSGGCKGGRTCACCTCCTTTCTGGAAAGCACTGGATTGAGCGCTCACACTGATCGGCTGTAGCGGGGTTCTGAACGGGTCTGTAGCTCAGCAGGTTAGAGCATCGTCTTGATAAGGCGGGGGTCGTAGGTTCAAGTCCTACCGGACCCACCCTGTCAGGGGGCATAGCTCAGCTGGGAGAGCGCCTGCTTTGCAAGCAGGAGGTCGTCGGTTCGATCCCGTCTGCCTCCACATCAGAGGATAGAGGTATGTTCTTTAACAATTTGGAAGAAGAGAAGATGTTAGACGTATTCTTGAGAGGGAATACGGAAGACATCAGGGTAATGATTGCATTCAGGTTATATGGGACGTAGAAAATATTGCGCCCGCAGAGGCGCCTTACTTTTACTGCCGTTTCCTGTAAGCTGAAGAAGACCGTCGCGTTATAGGGTCAAGCGATTAAGTGCATGGGGTGGATGCCTTGGCGGTCACAGGCGAAGAAGGACGTGCAAGCCTGCGAAAAGCTCCGGGGAGCGGGTAAAGGCGCATTGATCCGGAGATATCCGAATGGGGAAACCCGGCCCAGTTGGGTCATTCTTGACTGAATCCATAGGTCAAGCGAAGCGAACGCGGTGAACTGAAACATCTCAGTAACCGCAGGAAGAGAAATCAACCGAGATTCCCAAAGTAGTGGCGAGCGAAATGGGAAGAGCCAGTATTCTTTAGCACAAGGGTTAGCAGAATGGACTGGAAGGTCTGGCCATAGAAGGTGAGAGCCCGGTATGTGAAAACCGTTGTGTGGAACTAGGGATACGAGAAGTAGGGCGGGACACGTGAAATCCTGTCTGAAGATGGGGGGACCATCCTCCAAGGCTAAATACTCGTGACCGACCGATAGTGCACTAGTACCGTGAGGGAAAGGCGAAAAGAACCCCGGGAGGGGAGTGAAATAGAACCTGAAACCGCATGCATACAAACAGTAGGAGCCCCTGCTTTAATGGCCTTCAGTTCTTTGTAGTTGCCGCTTTGCGGCAGCTACAAAGAAAACGAGAAGGGGTGAAATGAAAGCCTTGTGCTAGAGGCTGAGAACAAGGTGAGGGTCATTAAAGCAGGGGTGACTGCGTACCTTTTGTATAATGGGTCAGCGACTTACGTTCAGTAGCAAGCTTAACCGTTTAGGGGAGGCATAGCGAAAGCGAGTCCGAATAGGGCGATTGAGTTTCTGGGCGTAGACCCGAAACCAGGTGATCTATCCATGGCCAGGTTGAAAGTGCGGTAACACGTACTGGAGGACCGAACCCACTACTGTTGCAAAAGTAGGGGATGAGCGGTGGATAGGAGTGAAAGGCTAAACAAACCTGGAAATAGCTGGTTCTCTCCGAAAACTATTGAGGTAGTGCCTCGTGTGTGACCTTTGGGGGTAGAGCACTGTCATGGTTGGGGGGTCCATTGTGGATTACCTCGCCATAGCAAACTCCGAATACCAAAGAGTGGAATCACGGGAGACAGACATCGGGTGCTAACGTCCGGTGTCAAGAGGGCAACAACCCAGACCGCCAGCTAAGGTCCCGAAGATTGGCTCAGTGGGGAACGTAGTGGGAAGGCTCAGACAGTCAGGAGGTTGGCTTAGAAGCAGCCATCCTTTAAAGAAAGCGTAATAGCTCACTGATCGAGTCGTCCTGCGCGGAAGATGTAACGGGGCTTAAGCCAGTCACCGAAGCTGCGGGTATCAGAGAACTCCTCTGATACGGTAGGAGAGCGTTCCGTAGGCCTGTGAAGGTGCATTGAGAAATGTACTGGAGGTATCGGAAGTGCGAATGCTGACATGAGTAACGTTAAAGGGGGTGAAGTGCCCCCTCGCCGTAAGCCCAAGGTTTCCTGCGCAACGTTCATCGGCGCAGGGTGAGTCGGCCCCTAAGGCGAGGCAGAAATGCGTAGCTGATGGGAAGCAGGTGAAGATTCCTGCACCGTCGTAAGAATGCGATGGGGGGACGGATCGCGGAAGGTTGTCCGGGGGTTGGAAGTCCCGGTCCCTGCATTGGAGAAGGCGCTTAGGCAAATCCGGGCGCGCAATTCAAGGGTGCGAGGCGAGCGAACTTCGGTTTGCGAAGCAATCGGAAGGGGTTCCAAGAAAAGCCTCTAAGCGAAAGTCTTACGAGACCGTACCGCAAACCGACACAGGTGGGCGGGATGAGTATTCTTAGGCGCTTGAGAGAACTCGGGAGAAGGAACTCGGCAAATTGGACCCGTAACTTCGGGAGAAGGGTCACCCAAGTAAACTTGAACAGCCGGCGCTGTGAGGGAGAACGGGTTGCAATAAAAAGGTGGCTGCGACTGTTTAATAAAAACACAGCACTCTGCCAACACGGAAGTGGACGTATAGGGTGTGACGCCTGCCCAGTGCCGGAAGATTAAATGAAGGCGTGCAAGCGCTGGATTGAAGTCCCGGTAAACGGCGGCCGTAACTATAACGGTCCTAAGGTAGCGAAATTCCTTGTCGGGTAAGTTCCGACCTGCACGAATGGCGTAACGATGGCCACACTGTCTCCTCCCGAGACTCAGTGAAGTTGAAATGGTTGTGATGATGCAATCTACCCGCGGCTAGACGGAAAGACCCCATGAACCTTTACTGTAGCTTTGCATTGGACTGTGAACCGGTTTGTGTAGGATAGGTGGGAGGCGAAGAAGTCGGAACGCTAGTTTCGATGGAGCCGTCGTTGAAATACCACCCTGATCTGTTTGCGGTTCTAACCTAGTCCCGTGGACCGGGTCGGGAACCGTGCATGGTAGGCAGTTTGACTGGGGCGGTCTCCTCCTAAAGGGTAACGGAGGAGCGCGAAGGTACGCTAGGTACGGTCGGAAATCGTATCGATAGTGCAATGGCAAAAGCGTGCTTGACTGCGAGACGGACATGTCGAGCAGGTGCGAAAGCAGGTCATAGTGATCTGGTGGTTCTGTATGGAAGGGCCATCACTCAACGGATAAAAGGTACTCTGGGGATAACAGGCTCATACCGCCCAAGAGTTCATATCGACGGCGGTGTTTGGCACCTCGATGTCGGCTCATCTCATCCTGGGGCTGTAGCCGGTCCCAAGGGTATGGCTGTTCGCCATTTAAAGAGGTACGTGAGCTGGGTTTAAAACGTCGTGAGACAGTTTGGTCCCTATCTGCCGTGGGCGCTGGAAGTTTGAGAGGGGCTGCGCCTAGTACGAGAGGACCGGCGTGGACGCACCTCTGGTGTACCGGTTGTCACGCCCGTGGCATCGCCGGGTAGCTAAGTGCGGAAGAGATAACCGCTGAAAGCATCTAAGCGGGAAACTCGCCTCAAGATGAGACTTCCCTGACACGCAAGTGTCCTGAAGGGTCGTTCAAGACCAGAACGTCAATAGGCGGGATGTGGAAACGCAGTAATGCGTTGAGCTAACCCGTACTAATCGCCCGTGTGGCTTGACCCTATAACCCGACGGTTTTATTCTTCTTCCAAATCCCTGCAGGACACCCCTGCAATTCCTTTCGCCTGACGATCATAGCGAGTTGGCTCCACCCCTTCCCATCCCGAACAGGGCCGTGAAACAGCTCTACGCCGATGATAGTGCGCATTACGTGTGTGAAAGTAGGGCATCGTCAGGCTTCTCTATATCGGCATAACCTGGGGAGCCATAAAAGATATATAAACAGCCGACTTAGAAGGCTCGAATTTCCTAGGAAAAGCCTAGCCCCCTTCAAAGGGGACTACCGAGCATCACTCAAGTCAAGGACGCGACCATGTTTGCAGTAGTCAAAACAGGCGGAAAACAATATAAAGTGAAGGTTGGTGATCGATTCAAAATAGAGCAGATCCCAGCCCAGGTGGGAGCGGAAGTGACACTAGACTCCGTCCTCGCGGTCGGAGAAGGAAAGTCGATCCGCTTTGGCACCGCTCTTCCTGTGTGCGTCCAAGCGACGGTCATCTCGCAAGGACGTCATCCTAAAACCAAAATCTTCAAAGTGCGGCGCCGAAAGCACTATCAAAAACGCGATGCTCATCGGCAGAACTATACCGAACTGCGCATCGACGTAATCCGTACTTAAAACCTTTACTTTGTCTACTTTGAAATAAGGCAGACCCTATGGCCCATAAAAAAGCAGGCGGCTCATCGCGTAACGGCCGCGATTCCGAATCCAAACGGTTGGGCGTTAAAGTCTTTGGGACCCAATCGATCCGTGCAGGTGGCATTATCGTGCGCCAGCGCGGCACTCGCATCCACCCAGGCCAAAATGTTGGCATCGGTAAGGATCACACCTTATATGCCTTGATCGATGGACAGGTCCAGTTCTCTAGCAAAGGTCCGCTCAACAAAAAAACCGTTCAGATCGTTCCACATCAGACTTAAGCTGTGGTTCCCTTGCCCTTCTCTTCACCCCATTTCTTATCACAACCCAAGGGTCTCCATCGTAAGCGTCCGGTTAAAAGCCTTGTATAAAAGCAGGCTTTAGATCATCAGAATAGGTGTCCAC
>LXRJ01000117.1 GCA_001684025.1 Candidatus Glomeribacter gigasporarum
CGGSCAGCSCCCCCGCCGAATCACGCAGAATGGCTCGAACGCGCTGCGTGCGTGGATCCGCTGAGTATGCCGGCTCAGGTGCGCATGAACTTGCCGGACTGGATCGCGCATACCCTGATCAAACGTTTTGGCATTGAAGAGGGCATGCGCGCGGCGGCTGCGTTGAATGTACCCGCGCCGCTTGATCTGCGCATTAATCCGCTCAAAATCAGCCGCGCCGCAGCCATTGCCGAGCTTGCCAAGGTGGAGATTGAGGGCGTTGCAACGCCGTTTGCGCCGCTCGGCGTCCGGCTGATGGACAAGCCCGCGCTGGATCGTTTGCCCGCGTTCAATCAAGGTTATTTTGAAGTCCAGGATGAGGGCAGCCAATTGATTTGTCATTTGCTCGCGCCCAAGCGCGGAGAAAGGGTGGCGGATTTCTGCGCCGGCGCGGGCGGGAAAACGCTCGCGCTGGGCGCGTTGATGCGTTCAACCGGACGCGTGTATGCCTTCGATGTAAACGGCAAACGTCTCGAAAAGATGAAACCGCGGCTGGCTAGAAGTGGTTTATCGAACGTAATGCCGATCCGGATCGAAGGTGAACGCGATACAAAACTTGAGCGTTTGCGAGGCAAAGTCGACCGCGTTTTAGTCGATGCGCCCTGTAGCGGGTTGGGCACGCTGCGACGCAATCCGGACCTTAAATGGCGGCGCGCGCCCGAATCGATTGGCGCATTTGCCGACCGCCAAATTTCGCTTCTAATAGGCGCGGCGCGATTGCTCAGGCCAGGCGGACGTCTTGTATACGGGACATGCAGCGTGCTGGACGCGGAAAACGAAGCGGTGGTAGCGGCTTTTATGACGCAACAACCGATGTTTCGCCCGCTTTCTGCGGCGCATCTATTGGCGAGCCAGCATATTCCTGTTGATACGGGCGATGTTTTATCTTTATGGCCGCACCGTCATGCTACGGATGGTTTTTTCGCCGCTGTTTTTGAGCGTTGCATTTGATCGAGCAGGGATTGAATCTATGGATTTCGATGTCCTCATCGTAGGGAGCGGCCTGGCAGGATTAAGCGCCGCATTGAATCTGGCGGAATCGATTCGAGTCGCTGTGCTCACCAAACGCGGCATCACGGACGGCGCAAGTGATTGGGCGCAGGGCGGTATCGCGGTCGCGCTGGATGCTTCCGATCGCCTCGACAATCATATCCACGATACGCATCTCGCCGGCAGCGGTTTGTGCGATCACGCGGCGGTGCGCTTTGTGATCGAACAGAGTCGCAATGCCATCGAATGGCTGATTGCGCGCGGCGTGCCGTTTACGCGCGATGCGCAGAGTGCATCAGGATTTCATCTAACGCGTGAGGGGGGCCATTGTCAACGGCGCATTCTCCATGCCGCCGATGCAACTGGTCATGCGGTGATGACCACGCTGGCGGAGCAGGTCAAGGCGCATCCGAATATCACTCTGTTTGATGCGCATTTTGCCATCGATCTGATTACCTCCGCGCGTCTGGGCTTGGCCGGGCAACGCTGCTATGGTCTATATGCGCTCGATATGCGCACAGGATGCATACGCACCTTACGAGCCAGTTATACGATCCTGGCGACCGGCGGGGSAGGRAAAGTTTACCTCTATACCACCAATCCCGATACCGCGACCGGCGACGGCATTGCAATGGCGKGGCGGSCCSSCTGCCGAGTCGCCAATATGGAATTTATCCAATTCCATCCGACGTGCTTGTACCATCCCTATGCAAAATCATTTCTGATTAGCGAAGCAGTGCGTGGGGAAGGTGGCGTACTCAAGTTGCCAGACGGCACACGTTTTATGCCGGCGCACGATGCGCGCGCCGAGCTTGCGCCGCGCGATATTGTCGCGCGCGCGATTGATTTCGAGATTAAAAAGCGCGGCATTGATTGTGTGTATTTGGATATTCACCATCTTCCGGCTGAATTCCTGCGCGCCCATTTTCCAACCATCTTGGCGCGCTGCCTGAAGCTTGGCATCGATATCACGCGCGAACCGATTCCAGTCGTGCCCGCGGCGCATTACGTCTGCGGCGGCGTCGTCACCGACGACTATGGCCGCACCGATCTGACCGGACTCTACGCAATTGGCGAAACTGCTTGTACCGGTTTGCACGGCGCAAACCGGCTCGCGAGCAATTCGTTGCTGGAGTGCGTCGTGATGGGACGCGCGAGCGCGCAAGCGATTCTGGCAGCGTCAGAAAAAGAAATGCGTGAAATCCCTGCATTGCCTGCTTGGGATGAAAGCCGCGTCACGGATTCAGATGAGGAAGTTGTGATTACGCACAATTGGGATGAATTGCGGCGTTTAATGTGGAATTATGTCGGGATTGTGCGCACCGACAAGCGCTTGGCGCGCGCGAAGCACAGAATTTTAAGACTGCGCGAAGAAATCGATGAATATTACGCGCATTTCCGAATCAGCCGCGATTTGCTTGAGTTGCGCAATCTGGTCGATGTGGCCGCGTTGATTGTCGAGAGTGCGCGTTTGAGATGCGAAAGCCGCGGGCTGCACTTTAACCGCGATTGGCCGGAGCCATTGCCGAAAGGACTGCCCACCCTTTTGGTTCACCCAAGGCAAACCAGAGAACCCGTCTAAGCGCCTGTAAGCGATCTGTCACAAGCGCCCGTCAGCCAAGGAGGCCCGCCGGAACGCTCTCCGAGAGATCCAGCGTCAGCGGGGGATCGAGCCGTGAAGGCGGGCAAGCCATAAGCCGCGAGTTAGACAAAATCAGGCATGCCGCCCGGTTTTTGCTGGGTCGTGTAACGTTCGATCAACGCACTGAGTGTGTTGAGTTCTGCACTTAAACTCTGGAGCGCCTGCGCTTTCTGTTCGGGAGCCCGTCGGCATCGCTTGGATCATTTTGAAACACGGTATTGCACTGCCAATGTTGAGCAATTTTTGTGCAGTCCTCGGGAGACAGGTTCAATTGTCCTTGCGCAGCCAGTTGAATCACTAAAGCTGCATTCTTGACCTCCCCTGTGCTGATGTGAACGAGATCTTGCGCCGAAAATTTATTCACAAGCGCGTCGTTCTTCAATACGGACTGGGCAAATTCCAGATGGTCTTTTGCTCTGTGGGCCAACGCATGTCCATCGAGCTGATTTAGCAATGCTGTGTTTCCCAAAATCATCTGATCTATCTCTGAAGGCGCGCGGATTCCCTTTCGATCCATCGCATCCAGAATGACAAACTGAAAGATATCGCGCGTCCAACGATCCTCTTGGGGTGGGTAGCTGGAATGTCTTTCAGCGATGCTCTCCAAATTAGAGAGATATTCTTCCCTTTCGTCCCCATGCGAAATATAAACGCCTACTTTTTCAAAAGCGTTGGGATCCTGAGAAATCAGAAATGCATTGTGTATCTGCATTGTGCTTAAATCATTTAGGTAGCCACTGTTGATTTTTAATGCTCCTCCAATCTCGTTCGCGATCAGTTTTTCAAGCATCGCTGGAATAAACCGATAAAAATCAGAATCCCCAACTTTCTCCATCAGCCCGTCTCGCACGAAGATCCAATGTTTTTTCCGATTTTAGTCAATTGCTCTGCATCCAGATAATTGCGTAGATTTTGCAGCGCATTGGAATTTTGAAGAATTTTTTGGACGCTGTCTGCGCCGACATCTTGATCTGTGAGCAGCTCCACCCAAGTATTTGGCCTGAGTGTGCGCAACAACTCGGAAGACTGAAGAATGCGATCCAGAATGTCTGGGCGCTCTGTCACGAGCTTGATGAAATCACTTCCATAAATGCTCTGCTGCATAAAATCCCGGAAATCAAAAATTTTGTCGGCCAGCGCGGAATGCGTCAGCGCGATCAAGAATCGTTGCCTCCCTTCTAATTTCATACGCAATTTAGGGGTGTCAAAAATTTCCCGCCCACTCTCTAAATGTTTGCAGCCTATCTCGTAGATATGCTCAGGCTTCGGTTGATTGAGCAGAGCGTCGGTGTTCAACACGGTATGGGCAGCGTCTCCGTGCGCTTTAGCCAAATCTCTTATGTTCTGCCTATTTAATTGCTCGCATAATGCTGGGGTATTCAAAACTTGCTGTGCAATCGTGGCATGCTCGACTGCGATCTCGATCCATTGATGCTTTTCTAATTTATTAAACAGATCTTGCGTGTCAAACACGATTTTGGCGATGTTCATATGTGCCTTCGCCAGATGCGTCAATTGTTCGTGATTGAGTTTTTCATCGAGTTGGTACTGCTGCCGATCTTGAGGGTTCGCAAGAATTCTGCCTGCAGTATTCGGTAACTTTTCAAAAAACTGGACAAAATGTTCCCCAGTGAATTGAGGATAAAATTTATATAAAACTATGCCAGCAAGGCTCTTCTGTGCAATCGCTATTTCGACCAGCCCATYYMYYMYYCMMYCACTGACGGACTCTGAGCGGGTTCGAGTGCTGAGTCTTAAAGGTTAA
>LXRJ01000141.1 GCA_001684025.1 Candidatus Glomeribacter gigasporarum
CGTCGAAGGCATCTTASCGGCGCCCCTGCCGTTAGGGGACAGCGGGTCGCCGCTTTGGATTTATCTCAGCAACGGGCTTCAGTAGGTTCCGAGGGTGTTTGAATGAAGCGGATATTTCGATCCAAACAGCCGCGCAGGCGGCGGGTGCGTGGCTGCACAGCAGCGGTCCGTTGGTGCATTGCGTGCGGGATCGKCGGCTTGGCTTTGAGCGGGATRACGGTCGGCGTGTGGGCGAAACCCATCTCTGAAAAGCCCTCGGTCGCTAAAAATCTTCCCAGTCAGCCTGTCAAGCCAGAACTACTCGATGAGGTTATTACACTGCCGGTGCACCGTTTAAAAGCAGTACCCAGCGAAGGCCAGATCACGCTGATCTCGGACAATGGCCGGTTTGTGATCACAGGCGGTCAACTGATGGATGTCTGGCAGGGGAAGGTGCTGACTACGCTCGCTGAGATTCAGCAGGCCKCAACGCATTTGGATTTCAAAAARCTAGGTTTGAACATTCATACGCTGAATACGCTCACGYKYGGMTCYGGCRMMAAAACTGTYGTKGCRTTTATCGAYCCSCGKAGYCCRCCGAGCCRCGMTTTGGTGAARGCCGCCCARCCSYTRGCRAAGRCGTACACYTTTCAGTKKGTCMTCGTGCCCGCYCTGGGGGAGGCCTCGCATCRRTTRGCRAAAKCGGTGGCYTGCACGRARAACAARCRCRCAGYGCTTAAAGCGTTGCTCGGCAACACGCTCGAACAGTTACCTATCCCCAAAGACTGTGCACAGACGGCGCTGCAYGCTTACGCCCAAACCTTACTGCTCACGCAACTGATTCCGATTGAAGGCGTGCCGACATTGATCGCGCCCGATGGCCGGATTCAGCGGGGACTGCCGCCTGACCTGAAGACCTGGCTGGAGCAACCGGCATGAGGGCAATTATCTCACTGAAAAAGCGTTTAGACAGTCCCGTCGTGACGCTCAAAAAAACCTTAAGCGATACGCTGGTGTCCAACGATATCCGCGCAGCAAAGCTGATTCCGGTACTGACCTATGACGAGGACAATCAGTTCTTCTGGATGGATGATCAGAGCTTAGGGTTCGGCTTTGTGTGCGAGCCGCTCACCGGCAGCTCGGAACAGATTCAAGCGCGGGTCGGGAGCTTTTTAAATCAAGAGTTTTCGGCGGGCACAGTGATTCAGTTTTTGCTTTTTCGCTCACCGGATACGCAGCAGGCGGTCGGATCGATGCTCGCGTTGCGGGATGAAGCAAGTATGGAACACCCTCACGCGAATCCACTTCTACAGGCCGCCCTCCAGGATCGGGCGATGTTCTTGACGCTCCATACGATGGAGCGGCTGGTCACAAAAACACCTAAAGGCCAATTTGATCAAGGTTTGGTCCAGGATTTAAAACTCTTGATTACGTGCAAGCTGCCCTTAGCCAGCGTAAAGCCTACGGACATGGAACTCCGGCAGGCCAGCCCACTCAAAACGCGGATTCAGACCAGTTTACAGACCATCGGACTGCGCCCCCGTGTGCTGACGGCGCACCGCTATGTGCGCTGGATGCAGACCGTGCTGAATTGGGGAGAAGAAGCGGCCTGGCGACAAGGGGCGGTCGTCTGGGAAACAGATAAACCGCTGTGTGAACAACTGTTTGATGACAGCACGGATATCGAAGTCCAGAAAGACCGTCTGCGTGTAGGCGCCGCGCACCTGAAGGTGCTCTCGGCCAAAAAGTTGCCGGATCAGCGCTATTTCGGCGATGCGATACGGGATATCGGCGCGGTCTTTGAAGGCAGCCAGGGCGTGCAAGAGCACTACTGGGTCGCCGTCAACCTCACCTTTCCTGACGCTGAATCGACAAAAGCCAAGCTGGAGCATAAGCGGCAATTTGCCGTCAATCAGGCCTACGGACCCTTGCTGAAATTCGTACCTGTTTTAGCCGATAAAAAGGCCGGCTTCGATACGCTGTACGTGTCTTTGAATGAAGGCCAGAAACCCGTTCGGCTCAGCTATTCTGTTGTGCTGTGTGCACCCACACGAGAACGGGTCGAAAGCGCCGCACAGGCGGCGAAAAACCTGTGGCAAGAGCAGGGCATCACGCTGTTGGAGGACACTTTCCTGCAACTGCCGATGTGGCGGAACAGTCTGCCGTTCGGGACAGATCGGGCTGCCCTCCGTGATCTCTTCCGCTACAAGACACTCACCTGCGAACACGCAGCGGTGCTGCTGCCGCTCTTTGGCGAATGGAAGGGGACCGGCACCTTTCATACCGCGCTGCTCTCCCGCAACGGGCAATTGATGAGCCTGTCCTTCCATGACAGTTCGACCAACAAGAATGCAGTGATCGCCGCGCAGTCGGGTTCGGGCAAATCCTTTCTGATGAATGAATTGATTTTGTCTTATCTGTCCTGTGGTGCGCAGGTCTGGGTCATCGATGCGGGTAAGTCCTATCAGAAGCTGGCTCAGCTCTTGGGCGGGGATTTTGTGCATTTTGCGGAACATACCCCTGTTTGTCTGAACCCCTTTGAACTCGTGGAAGACTACGCGGAGGAAGAAGACGCGCTGGTCGGTCTAGTCAGTGCAATGGCGTCCAATAAGGGGCTGCTGAGCGAATTCCAGCTCGCGTCCCTGAAACGGATGCTGGGGAATCTATGGACAGAGAAAGGCCAAAAGCTCCAGGTGGATGAGATTGCCGCGCGTTGCCTGAAGGGCGCGGATCGGAGAATACAGGACATCGGCGCGCAGCTGCACGCCTTTACCCGCGCGGGCAGTTATGGCCGCTATTTCAAAGGCCGTAATACGGTCAGCTTCCGCAAGCCTTTCACGGTGCTGGAACTGGATGAATTACAAGGGCGAAAGCACCTGCGTCAGGTCGTGCTGCTGCAATTGATTTACCAGATTCAGCAGGCCGTGTTTATGGGAGACCGAGACCGTAAAAAGCTGGTCATCATCGACGAGGCTTGGGATTTGCTGAAAGTGGGCGAAGTCTCGACGTTTATCGAGCACGCCTACCGCAAATTCCGTAAATACGACGGTTCGGTCGTGATTGCCACCCAGTCGCTCAACGATTTGTATGACAGTCCGGTCGGGGTTGCGATTGCGGAGAATTCCGCGCACAAGTTTCTGCTGGGTCAGACGGCGGAAGCGGTGGAGTCGCTGAAAGCCAGCAAGCGGCTAGATTTGCCGGAGAGCGGCTACAGCGCTTTAAAAAGTGTTCATACGCTGGCCGGCGTCTATTCGGAGATTTTCATCCAGTCGGAAGTCGGCTCCGGCATTGGGCGGCTCGTGGTCAGCGACTTTCAAAAGCTGCTGTATTCGACCGATCCCCAAGATTGGCAAGCGATTGAGCAGGAGAAACGGCGGGGCTTGTCGCTACCGGACGCAATTCAGGCCGTACTCGCGCAGCGGGGCAGCCTGTAAGGAGATACGTGAAATGCGTAGCGGCAGGCAAAAGGATTCTTGGGTGTGGTTCAGCGTCAAAGTCAGTGCGCTGCTGCTCATAATGGCTGGCGCCGGGGGGGGC
>LXRJ01000159.1 GCA_001684025.1 Candidatus Glomeribacter gigasporarum
CTCTTGCGCACACACGCCGCAACAGTCGCAATACCACGTCACCTGGCGGCATCACGCCGACTCCCGGCCCGAACCGGGGGAAGTGGGAACAGTGGTAGAAGGCTGAGAAGAGGCGCTGAAGGAGTCATTAGACTTCAGCCAAATTAGGTGATGGTCATTGGGACGGAGCTCATAGCGCGTGACTGCGCCATTGGTTGCCCGCTCAATAGCTATACATCGTTTGATTGGAACAGGGCGAATGCCATTAACCATCTGCCATATATATGCTGGAGATAAGCCTGTTGCCGCTGATAACGCAGCTTGCCGTCCTCGCACGCTTAGGTAATTTTTCAAATCCACAACTTGAATCCTAGATGTAAAGCTAGATTGGATTATAGCCTAGCTATATAAACAGTCAATAGCCTAGCGATATTTAGCGTATGCTATATTTTTAGAATGGATAGAAGAGTATGCTTACAACGGCTTTTAAATAGTCGCTTCAATGGAAGTCAAGCGGAATTTGCGCGCGCAATCAAACGATCTCCAGCACAAGTGAATCAATGGCTGAGTGGTTATAGAACGCTTGGCAATGCTGGCGCTCGCCACATAGAGCTGACATTAGCTCTACCCACCGGTTGGATGGATGGTGCTACAGGGCCAGCTATGCCTAAGCCATCAGAAACTTTTCTAAGTCCTGACAAGCAAGAGTTACTTAGTCTGTTTGATTCTCTACCAGAGAGCGAACAAGATAATTTAATAGATGTTCTCAAAAAAAAGAAAAAATACTACGACAAGCGTGTGGAAGAACTTTTGGCTATGAGGAAAACCCAACCTAAACAACGAATGGAGTTGCAACAAAAATGAGATTCAGACTCTTGGAAATTGAATACGTTGTGGGAGACCCTTCCGATCTGAGGAGTCAGCGAGTTAAGAAGAGCGAAAAGGCAGAATGAATTGTGCAGATTAACGGGATATTACATGATGAAAGCTGTTGACTGGTTTGAGCGTCGGTTTCTGTTCGCGCTTACGCGCGCACTTTTCTTATTGCTTATCTTGATAGCAATTTTGGTGCTTTGCTTTGGCTTAAAGTCGTTCTGGAACGATTACCGACAGTCAATGTCATCATCGCCGGTGTCGTCCAAAGCAGTGTTCGCTGCTCTCGATAAGAACGCCAACTCAACCTCCAAGGATTCTTTCGCGACCGTTGAGCTAAACTCTAACAGAAGTAAAGGGATTAATTCCGAGCTGAAGCTTAGTCCTCTTCTGAAGGAATTCGTCCAAAATCAAAGGGATGTTTTTGATTTTTGGTTGACTGAGCTTGATGTTGCAGATAGACAAGCGTTCGTGGACGGAATGGCATCAGTGCTGAAGGCAGCCTTTGCCAAGGTTTCGCTTAATCCACAAGGAAAATTGTCCTCTGCCGATGGAGAATATGTTGCCGAAGTCATTAATAAATATCATGAGATCGAACTAAAACGTCTACGGGAACGCGATGCAGCAAAATCTTCCTTTCAGCAGAAGTACATATTTTATGCTGGAGGTGCAGCTGCTTTTGTTGCCTTGATTTCCCTACTCTCTCTTGTCCTTGTCCTGCTGGCAATCGAACGGAACACCCGTGCCGCTTATTTACCGAACACGCTGAAGCGCTTGGAATAGCGCCAGTGAAATACAAAACGCCATTGACGATGGGGCTGAGGTAACGTAACAGCAGATAATCTGGCGGGTGCTTTGTGCGGCGGAGGCTAAGGCTGGATTTAGGAGATGTATAGAAAAGCAGAATTACGCTCGTGCTTGGGTTGAGTGAGTAAGAGAATGTTGGTAGAGCATTTTACGTAATCAAGCTGCGTATTTCGCTGAAGGTGAACAGAGATTTCGTTCAAGCCCTCCAGTAAGGGTATACGGATTTTGATAGACTCAGAAGCGCTTAGTCCTTTACCCCCTTCAACCTCCACGCCGCCGGTAGCGCCAGCAGTCCGAAGAACGTGAAAAAGATTCTATGCCGCGGCTTCAAGATCAAAATCAATATGGATGACGCGGTAAGGCACAATCCATTTTCCCGCCTCATCGCGCTCTATTAATCCAACCTCGCGTAACACAGTGGCATCTCCGTGTACACGCTTCACATCTCGCCCCAGTTCCCGCGCTAATTCTCGTAAACTGACTGGCCCGACGGCCTGCAATTTCTCAAGCAAGGCCCACCGCTTCGGTGTCATCGTCTTAAAAAGCTGCTCAGCAGTGGAAAAAGTGAAATGCGCGCCTTGCGGCTTGCCCGTTTTCCAAACGTGCGTGAACCGTTTCGCGGCTTCGCGCAAAGCTGCGCTTGTATCTGTCCGAATCCTGATCGTTGCCGTTGTCATACACCCTCCCGCGTTCTAACCTCAGCTAGAAACTCTTCCAGCAGGGCATCCAGTGTATCGAACTGCACCTGCTCTTCTCGTCCATCTATATGCCGATGATCGCCTTTGGGTCTTTCATTGTCATACCCGACGATTCGTTTTCCATCTCGTCCATAAAACAAACGATATTTATAAAGATGAGAACTGCCTTTTATCGGTTCGGGTACACGCCAGATGACCATTTCTACCCATGCGTCCGAAGGTAATTCAATCCGTTCTCGTAGTAGTAACTCTGCTTGCATATCAACGAGTATGCCAACATGTAAGATTGTTGTCAAGTAAGACAACAATCAATCGAGGGCAAAATGCGCGGCAAGGATGCAGATGAGCTTTCCAGCGGGTGGTCAGAGAATATTCCAGACCTAAATGAATATAAGACGCATCGGGCGAAAAATAGGCAGAGAACGAAAAACCGCCCTCAACGGTCTACGGCTCGGCCAGTAATTGAACTACGTACTAATATTTTTTACTAAATTGTCTTCGAATCTGCAAACCATCTCGTAAAGCCCTCTACAGAGATTTTTTGCATTTATTAACAAAGTATCTTGCAAATCATAAAAAAATG
>LXRJ01000182.1 GCA_001684025.1 Candidatus Glomeribacter gigasporarum
AAACAATTAATAATCAGAATTATTTTTTGGTTTTTTTTATTTTTAGTATTCTTTTAGTATTTCAGTGTTTGGCAGTGAATCGTTTTGTAGTATTTCTTTTGGTTTTTCAGCATTTAAATAGCAAATTGTCTTGCGGTATTTCTTCAAGTCTTTAAGCATTTGCTATAAATTATCTTGTGATRTTTTTTYTWAWCMTTTKMYWKTTGCTGTGWSTTGTARTAGTTYTTTTGGTCYTTTGABDTTTTACTAATGAATTGTTTTGTAATATTTTTTCTGATCTTTTGGTGTTTGCTAATAAGTTGTTTTGTGGTATTTCTTCTGATCCTTTGATATTTTGCTAGTAAATTGTCTTATGATATTTTTCTAATTTTTCAGCATTTGCTAGTAAATTGTTTTGTAGTTACTTTAGATAGTTTTATACTACCTTTCTTTTTTTTGTAGAATTTCTTTTTGGCATTGTTTTTTCTGATAGTCTTCTTCTGTTTCTTCAACATTTTGTTAGTAAATTGTCTTGTGGTATTTTTTTAGTCTTTTGGCATTTGCTAGTAAATTGTCTTGTATTATTTTGTTTTTTTTTAACATTTTATTGTTGAATTGTCTTGTAGTAGTTTTTTTGGTCTTTCAGCATTTGCTAATGAATTGTCTTGTAATATTTCTTCTGATTATTTGATATTTTATTAATGAATTGTTTTGTAATAATTTTTCTGGTCCTTTGCCATTTGCTGTGAATTGTTTTGTGGTATTTCTTCTAGTCTTTTAACATTTGCTAGTAAATTGTCTTGTGACATTTCTTCTGGTCTTTTAACATTTTGCTGATAAGTTGTTTTGTGATATTTCTTCTAATCCTTCGATGTTTTGCTAATAAATTGTCTTTAGTATTTCTTCTGATCTTTTGGTGTTTGCTGGTAAATTAACTTGTGATTATTTCTTTGGGTAGTTTTATACTACTCTTTCTTTTCTTTTTTTTGCAAAATTTCTTTTCAGTATTTTTTTTGATAGTTTTCTTTTGTTTCTTTGACATTTTGTTACTGAATTATCTTGTAGTATTTTTTCTAATCTTTCAGCATTTGCTAGTGAATTGTCTTGCATTATTTCTTTTGTTTTTTAACGTTTTGCTAATAAATTTTCTTGTGGTATTTCTTCTAGTCCTTTATGAATTGTCTTGTAGTATTTTTTCTAATTCTTCAATGTTTTGCTAATAAATTGTTTTGTGTATTTCTTCTGATTTTTTGATATTTGCTAATAAGTTGTTTTGTGATATTTTTTCTGATACTTCAACATTTTCTGATGAATTGTCTTGTAATATTTCTTTTGGCCTTTTGGTATTTGCTAATGTATTGTCTTGTAGTTGCTTTTTTAGGTAGTTTTATACTATCTCTTTTTTTTTTGTAAAATTTCTTTTTGTTGTTTTTTTTCTGACATTCTTATGTTTTTTCGACATTTTGTTAGTAAACTGTCTTGTGGTATTTCTTCTAGTCTTTCAGTATTTGCTAATAAATTGTCTTGCAGTATTTCTTTTGTTTTTTTAGCATTTCACTAGTAAATTGTTTTGTAGTAGTTCTTCTGTTTTTTGGTGTTTGCTGGTAAATTGTCTTGTAGTAATTCTTTTAGTTTTTTGCTATTTGCTGTAAATTATCTTGTGATATTTTTTCTAGTCTTTTAACATTTTTCTGATGAATTGTCTTGTAGCATTTCTTCTGGTTCTTTGACATTTTGCTAGTAAGTTGTTTTGTAATATTTCTTCTGATCTTTTGATATTTTGCTAGTGAATTGTCTTTGATATTTTTTCTGATCTTTAAGTATTAGCTGATGAATTATCTTGTGATTACTTTTTTGAGTAGTTTTATACTGCTCTTTCTTTTTTTTTTATAGAATTTCTTTTTAGCATTTTTTTTTGGCAGTCTTTTTCTGTTCCTTTGATAATTTGTTAATGAATTGTTTTGTGATATTTTTTTGTCTTTTGGTGTTTGCTGGTGAATTGTTTTGCATTATTTTTTCTTTTGGCATTTCACTAGTAAATTGTTTTGTAGTATTTCTTCTGATCTTTTGCTGTTTACTGTGAATTGTCTTGTAATATTTTTTTAGTTCTTCAATGTTTTGCTAGTAAATTGTCTTGTGATATTTCTTCTTATCTTTCATTGTTTGCTAGTAAGTTGTCTTGTGATATTTCTTTTAATCTTTTGTCATTTTGTTAATAAATTGTCTTGTAATATTTTTTTTAGTAATTACTATTAAATTATCTTGTAGTATTTTTTTTGGTTCTTTGCTGTTTTGCTGGTGAATTGTCTTGTAGTTTTTTTCTGATTTTTCAGCATTTGCTAATAAGTTGTTTTGTGATATTTCTTCTAATTTTTTAATATTTTTTGATGAATTGTCTTGTAATATTTTTTTTTTCTTTCAGCATTTTTGGTAAATTGTCTTGTGGGTTTTTTTTTGGATAGTTTTATACTATCATTTTTTTTTTGTAAAATTTCTTTTGATATTTTTTTTCTGTTCTTTCGACATTTTGTTGGTAAACTATTGTAATATGCTTG
>LXRJ01000200.1 GCA_001684025.1 Candidatus Glomeribacter gigasporarum
GGGTCAATTTTCAGTGCATTTCCAGGCTCAGTTTTCGGTGCATTTCAACAGTAGAAGCCTCTCTGAGAGTTTAGGCTACTACCCCCCTCCTCTATACCCATGTATCAACCTCGTCTAGCGTGGCACTTAACATCCGATAAAAATAGGTTTTACATTGGGTTTAATGCTGAATACATCAGCAGGAGGGTCTAGCAGCCCAAATGAGCACAGGCGCAAATGAGCCGCGCCTTTCTTAACAAGCGGCTTTTTTGTGTCACCGTCTGGCATTGCTTCTATGACGGGCCGGATGGGGGAGCCAATGCGCAAGCAAAGGCTCGCCGGTTCCTGTGTTCCGGTCTGCTAGCCCTATTCGGTCTGCCTCCCCGTCTAGCAGCGGGATGGCGGAAAACAAACCGTAACATGGGAGTCCTGCTGTGTACCCTCTCTATTCCTATTTCCTACATCAATTCTTATGGGCGCGCAAACCTAGGCGGTAGCGTTTGCGCGCCAGCGTAAAACGAAAAGCGGCCGCGCATAGTGATAACGCACCATGCGCAGCCTAACCATAACTCGCCTGTGGGGCAGGCGAATGATGGCTGGGTGCATTCTGCTACAAATCCAAACCTAGGTTTTAACTTTCGATGTCGCTCGTCAAAACGATGCGTTGTTCATCTGTTTCGTTCAACGCCCCTGTTTTGCAGCGCTCGACTGTAAATTACCTCTGATTGGCTGGCGGAATTCACCCAGATCAATCGTTCAGCGATGCACCTTAACAAGGTATGTGATTTGCCATGACTGGAAAGTCGCTGCGGTTGGAAAAAAGCCGTCCGAAGCCTAGCCCGATAGGTGCGAGCGCCGGTGTTCGAGTTGACCTCAACACGGGCCGCTCATCATCGACGGGAGCGCTTAATGAATTCTGAATTCAATGGTCTGCGTCAGTCCAACGAGTCACTCTACTATGCCGGTACCGCTTTGTCGGATGAAGAAAGACAAAAGCTCTCCACGCATACACCATTAGTACAAGAAATATATGAGAGTAAATGTCTTCATCCAAGTGAAGAGGACATTCTGAATTGCGTATATGGACTTGAACACGGAGGGCTTGCATCACTTATCCATCAACACTGGAATGGAGATGATGTAACGTTTGGACACCAAATACGCGAAAGATTTAAACAAGATTTTTTAGAAGTTTCACACATTGAAGCGCTTGAAAAAATAGAGCACTAAAAATCCTGTCTCATGGTGTCCACCTTCAATTTGGGTGGACACCCATACTCCGCTTCTAACCTGCAATGCGCTAGGTGCAGAAAATTGAGCGCTTACGGTTGAGTACACCAAAAGCGATCTTTTGTCGCTGTAGCTGTACAACAATCGCCCCTAGATGGGTCGCCGAGCGTGCCAGCCGATCTAGACGAGTAATCACCAGTGTATCTCCCTCCCGCAGATACTTTAGACGCGCTTTAAGCTGTGGTCGCGCTTGATCTAGCCCACTGTGCTTCTCAGTAAAAATACGCTGACACCCATAGCCTTTCAGCTTGTCCTTCTGGGTACCCAGATTTTGACCTGTGCTGCTGACGCGCACGTAACCGACAAGGGCCATTATTTAATACTGGATTTAGACGGAGAGTGCCTAATATTAACTGTTTTTGATAAAAACGTTGACATTCAATGCACATTCACTAGGATAGACTATGGATTTCCAATACGTCTTCGACCCTGATAAGAATGCAAAACTGAAGAGAGAGCGGAGTATCAGCTTTGAGGATGTAATTGTCGCAATTGAGCAAGGGCACTTACGGGATGTCAGACCCCATCACAATCCTGAGAAGTATGCGGCCCAAGATATTCTCGTGGTGGAAATCCATCGCTATATCTATCTTGTACCTTGCATGCAGGAGGGCGACTCCTTGATTCTGAAAACCGTCCATCCCAGCCGAAAGGCAACGGCCTTTTATCTTGATCAACCTGAACAGTGCCATGATGCCTGAACCTAAAAACTTCCAGCTTGATGCGGAAGAGCAAGCCCTAGAAGCCAGCTTTGAGAGGCTAGGCACCCATACAGACGATGTTAAAGCTGAGAAAATCAAGCTGTATCGAAGGGCCGCCAGTGCCTATCTGAGAAAAGACAGGCGCATTACGATACGCATTTCAAGTAACGATTTAGAACGCCTGAAACGGATGGCCGTAGAAGAAGGCTTACCCTATCAATCCTATATCACCAGCTTGCTCCACAAGGTTTCAACAGGACGTTTAAGAGATGGTTATGCTGCATAGGGTATCCTGCAAAATGTCTCAAAA
>LXRJ01000108.1 GCA_001684025.1 Candidatus Glomeribacter gigasporarum
GGCAATTGGCGTCAGGGGACTTTCACCCCATGTGTTCCATGCCTGTACCGGCATGCATTCGTACCATTCAAAAATATTCGCAACCAGACCAACTTTTAAAAGACTACGCGCCGAATTCATGCGCGTTCAGGCAGATTGCACGCAGCCTGATGAGCATTTCATACCAATTGTCCTGTTCTACCTTATCTTTAAGACTCAGAAGATGGACGTTAGAGGTTTCATCGGAACAGTTGCTTTCTTGAGGGAGCGAAAATAGCGTCTGCACCTCATCCAGAGTTGGAAGTTCAACAAAATAGCGATCAATCTCCAAATACATGAGCAATTGTTGAACCGCCTGTTTCTCTGAATAATATTTTCTATAGAGTTCCAAAAGCTCAGATAAACGCTTTTGGAGCGTCAAGTCCTGACTATAGGTCAGTATTGCGACCGTCTTATCTTTGTCCCGGCTCAACACAGGCAATTTTGTTGTTTTTGTAACAAGCACAAATCCTTCAGAAGAAAAGACGGGGCGTTGGTCAACGACTGGGCATTGAGCGTTTATCACTTGATCATCGAGTCTTCTAACCGCTTCTGCTTCTCTATGTCTCCAATCTTCAAAGGAAGGACTGCCAAAATCCCATTTTGAGAAAATACAGTCTAAATCAGTTAAGCCCACGATTTGATCAACAGATTCAAGCCCCAAACTTAACATCGACCGGATTATCCTGGATGTATTTCCGAGTTTGCGCATCTTTCAAATTCGCTATGTAAGGCGACTCTTCAATCAAATCAGAAAGGACAGCACTCACACCCCTTAACGGCTCATTCGCTTCCAACAAACGTTCTACTTCAAGATTCATTTCTTGCTCCCAACGCAGTTAAAGAAAATCCACACGCAGAGAATCAGGTTTTGACCTGAAATCTCTTGTACGCAACACATGGATTAAGGAAGAAGAACTAAAAAAACACTTCTACCAAACTTGCAGTCCTAAAAGGCATCTTGAGTAGTATAAAAATAACTTTTAAAGGTTATAATTTCCCGGTTTTGCGGAATCAAAAGCTCGCCAAGCAGCGCAGTGTGCCTATTCCCGGATCACATCGGCGCCTGGCGGGATATCGAATTTGAACACGCGCTCAGGCAAAGAAGGATTCTTTTCGAGCGCGCTCAAGGTCAACACAGTCAAATTGTCAAAGGCGTCGCGCAATTCCATCGAGGCCGGTTGGCCGTTGCGGAAACCGACCAAAATGCGCCGATAGGGTGATTCGTCCGCTTTTTTGGGC
This sequence comes from Candidatus Glomeribacter gigasporarum, assembly GCA_001684025.1. GTDB lineage: Bacteria > Pseudomonadota > Gammaproteobacteria > Burkholderiales > Burkholderiaceae > Glomeribacter > Glomeribacter gigasporarum_A. The sequence continues at coordinate 1,261 of LXRJ01000108.1, forward strand.
GTCATTTCAAGCCATTCGAGACGATCGCGTTCCGCCAGCGAACGCAATGCATAATGACGCGCAAAATCGTTGCGGCCAAACAGAATCGCTAGAGGACTCGCGCCGAACGCTTGATCAATCGGTCGTAGGAACACTTGATTCAAATCCTGGTCGTAGACATAGAATGTTTTACCGTCGGATTGCAGCAACTGTTGATACGGGTGTTCGTACTGCCAAATAAATTGTCCTGGGCGGGAGAATAGAAAAGCGCCGCTTGAGATGCGCGCGCGCCGGCTTGGGTGGACTGGACTTGACGCGCCGAGTCACTGCGCGGCGGCGCTTCAGTCAATGTCTGGACCTCCACATTTCCCACGCACAGGTGGGGGTCAGTGGAAAATCCTTGGCAACAGGCTCAGCGCGGTCAACGTTGCCACCATCACACCGCTTAAGCGAAAAGTCAGTTGTAGAAGTAGCTTATCGAATCTGGAGTCAAAGCGCTCTTCCATAGCCGCGATGTCCTTGCGCAGCGATTCGTGCTTGGCATTCAATCGCTCTTCCATAGCCGTAAGCTTGGCATCGACGCTCTCAAACTTCGCATCGACGCTCTCAAACTTCGCATCGATGCCCGCAAACTTGGCATCCATGTCCTTGCGCAAGTTGCCAATCTCTCGTTGTAAATCTTCTTTTGTTGCTAATTCTCTCAGGTTGACTTCAAAGATTTCAGAGAACACCTCTGCTTCCGCCTCAGCCTGTGCAGGCGGAACACCAACGGCTTTAAGCCGGTTGGCGACTTTGAGCGTGTCGAAAGCGGGAAGGGCCATAGATCAAATCTCCTTATTTCAAATCTTATCACGGCAGCCCTTGCCGTCCTCTGATGAGGCAGCTTAGAACCCCGCCACCCCATTCCAAACGCGCGGCTTGATCAGCGATAAACCTGAAGCAAAAAGAGGTAAGCGCCTGTTAGGCGATTGCCGCTGAACAAGGATGACCCGTGTTCAAAATGCGCGCTCGCGTGCGGAATCAAAGCCGCTCTTTGATCAAAACTTGATTTGCGCTAGCGTGAAGTCTCCTGCGCGGGCAGAACCTCCAGCGCCTGCCCTTTCGCATCCGCGCCTCGTTTAACGCCGACCGCCAAGGGGTACACGCCTCGCTGTTCAGGCCCAATCTGCACCGGAATCGATACCACGCGGCCTTGATGGTCCATGGTCATAAATACATTCAGATACAGACGCCCGGCACGCAGCGCGCGCAGCCGGACCGTATCCTTCACTCGGCCGTTCCCTTGCGTCATCAGCCGCACCTTATCCGAAGACTCCAGCGCTAAGCCTTTATCTACGGCGTACATCACCTCCAACGCCTGCTGGCTGCGCGCCGCATTGAATTCCAGTTCAAGCGTCGTTGAACCTGTTTTTTTCAGATGGTTGCCCGACAGCGCGCGGACATCCACCGGCGCATGCGGTGAAGTAGCAAGGGCGAGCGGCGCATATCCGCTGATATATGCGATCAAAACTGCCGCTGCCTTAAGTTTCCATTTCATATCACGCCTCATATCAATTTCATTGGGTCAGGGTAATGTTGAAACATTTATCATCTTTATCAACCTCTGGCCATCGAGCCTGCCACACTTCAGCCACGTGCTCTCCAGCGTCTAACTGTAGATCCGGAAGAACCAATTCACCCGGGACGTTTCTCTCTAAAGGACCAACAATGGCTTTTCCTTCTTTATAGATGGCGACCCCGGGTTGAATCGTGCGGTCTGTAGAGTTTCCCACGGTCAACCGATAACGCCCCTGTGTCTGAATATTGAAACGCAGATACCGTCGGTTGGACAATTTATTGAAACCGTTACTTCCGAACTTTTTGGTTGCGCAAACGGTGCGGGCGTTTGAATTCAGTTACACACGGGTATAAATGGGTAAAACAAGCGCTTTATCGCCGCTATCGATATCGGGCGGCAGGGTGTTTTGATTCGTCCCATACGCATCCAGATCGGCGCCTCTCACCATATTGAGTTGGGACAGAATCTGGTCCAGCCTGCCTCGTCCTGTTGGACTGAGCCGCTTGCGTAATTCAGCCGCAAATGAAAACAGACTGGTAAATGCCGGCCCTTTCTTATATTCATCGCTCACCAGCGTTTCATAGATTTTGGGCAAGCCAATGCTATCCGCTACATAAAGTTGATAAAAAGCATATTGCACTGCCCCTTCACCATACCAAGCCTTTGGATCCTTCAGCTCCGATACATAAAACACCATGCCTTGGGCTTGCCGCGGGCCGCTAATATCAAAATATCGTGGATCATCCCTCAACATGCTTGAAAAGGCGTTTCCAAACCCTTCGCCAAATGCGACGCGCATGTCCAAATTGTCTGCATGACCATGAGGCCCGCCAATAGAGTCGGCACGCGCCGCAAAATGCTCGAAATAGTGTCCCCATTCATGCAGCATCACGCCTTCATCATATTCATCGATATCGACATCTTCCTTGCCAAGAATGTACATTTCCTTGCCTCCCGCGACATGGCTTGTGCCAATTTCGCCCTTTGCCTTACAGTTCTTTTCTTCATCCTCACATTCTGCAGGCCGGTTGTCCGTATTCCAAAAAATAGGCAGCGGCTCGAATTTAAACTTTGGATCGATTCTCAGAATGCGCTGCATGCCCTTATAGATCGTATCCAGAATCGCAAACGGCGCGGCCGCGCGCGGCGCCGTATAGCCCGCGCCGCCCCAGCCGGAGGCGGCATTCAAATCCCGAACGCTATCCGCTGCGCCGCTATTAAACACACGGCCTTCCATTACATATAAAGGCGCGGTTTTCGGATCGGCTTTATATTCCTCCGTCACATTATTGCGCACCGCCAAATCCCAGCTTGCGCCCTCTTGAGTTGTGCCTTTTTAATTGCGCGGGAACACGCAGCCTCATCTGCGCCATCGAAGGCACTTGCAGCGTGTAGTTGCCGTCCCCGTCGGTGACCGTCTGCGCGAGCACGGTATCCGTCAGACTACCCCCAGACCGATCGCCTCGACTGGCACCCCGCGCGCCGGCTGGCGCGTGGTCCGCGTGTAGTCGAGCTTGACCATGGGCCGCTCAACTTCCGGCACCCGATCATAGGTGATGCGGCCTGAAATGCTGACCTTCTCGGGCGGCGGCGCACCAGGTTGACCTGGCCCGGCCGGCCCCTCCGGGCCTTGCGGACCTTGAGGCCCAGAATCCCCCTTGTCACCTTTATCGCCCTTATCACCCTTAGGGCCTTGCGGCCCAGAATCCCCCTTGGGACCTTGCGGGCCGGAGGCGCCTGTATCATCGCCTTTATCGCCCTTATCACCCTGAGGGCCTTGCGGCCCATCATTACCCTGAGGGCCTTGCGGACCTTGCGGGCCGGTTGCGCCCGGCCGGCCCCTCCGGGCCTTGCGCACTATTGCCGTCGCTGCAGCCCGCTGCCGCCATCAGCAGCGCAATACAGCCGGCGCACAGGCAGCGATGTAATGATTTTCCTAGCATGACGCGCATCCTCTTGAGCAGAATGAAGATGCTGCGCATTATGAGACAAGTTCTTCTGGCGGAAATCAGGTACATGCCTGAGAATGCTCATATTTCAGCGCGTCTATTCCCGGATAACATCGGCGCCTGGCGGGATATCGAATTTGAACACGCGCTCAGGCAGAGGCGGATTCTTTTCGAGCGCGCTCAAGGTCAACACAGTCAGATTGCCAAAGGCATCATGCAATTCCATCGATTCCGGTTGGCCGTTGCGGAAACCGACCAAAATGCGCCGATAGGGTGATTCGTCCGCTTTTTTGGGCG
>LXRJ01000177.1 GCA_001684025.1 Candidatus Glomeribacter gigasporarum
ATGGGCGGGCGTGAGGCTAATACAAGACCCGCAAGGGGAATACGCCCGCCGTCTGATCGCGGTTTTGAACGCCTGCCCGCCCTGTCTCAAAAGCAGGATTTAAGTCTCTCGATCAGGAGCAAAGCCATGTCGGCATCCGTCCAAGGTACGCCCGTACCGTCTGTATTTCAGTTCGACTCCCAACAAGTTCGTATTTTCGTTGACGATCAAGGCAAGCCTTGGTTCTGCGCGAAAGATGTTTGCGCAGTGCTTGGCTATACCAACGATAGCAAAGCAATAAAAGATCATTGCCGCACAAAGGGGGTAACGAAACGTTACCCCCTTACTAAAGGCGGCCAACAAGAACTCACCTTCATCCACGAAGGCAATCTCTACCGCCTGATCTTGAAATCCCACAAACCCGAAGCCGAACGTTTTGAGGTCTGGGTATGCGATGAGGTATTGCCCGCGATTCGGAAGACGGGGCGGTACAAATCCCCCGCTAATCCAATGTCAGACGCAGCGCTGGCGAATATCCGGCTTTCCAACTCAGGCGGTCAATGGCTGCTGACTTTTGGCGAAGACGGACGCGCCTATTTGGAACAAATCGAGCGTTATTCCATTGTCATTGAGCCGAAATACCTCTTCAAGTTACTCGACGCTGCAAAAGAAATTCAGAAATTCGCGGACTACTTCGGCCTGGAAAGTCATTACGGGCCATTGCGGGATCAATCTTGTGACCTAAAGAGTGAAGGGCGAGCTTGCGTAGATGTGCGCTCGCCTCAAGTGAGGAGGGCCGTCGCATGAAGCTCCAACCGTTCCGCATTGAAATCAACCGCCATGAGCCGTTTATCGGCCTGTTCGAGTCGAGCGGGGCGGCGATGGAGGCGTTTCATGCCTTGGCCGCCGCCGAAGCGCGAACACTGCACGGCTTCAAGCTGGCGGTGCAGCCCTATCGATATGAAGGAGAACGCGATGATGCGACTGAACGATAAGACGACGCATCTCTACCGAAAAGTCATGATTTCTCTGGGCCGGTTTAAACAGAGCATCGATCGGTGGGCGCAGCGTTATCCCGCCACCGCCGCCGTTGTGCTCGCGCTGCTTGGCTTGGTGCTGATCTGGCTCATCCGCTAGAGGACGACGCCATGAATGAAGAGATCGAAATCGATTAGAGCCGCAATGGCGTGAAGAACAGGAAAAGACTGAACCACTGAAGAGAGAGGCAAACAAATGAGCATCCCGACATTGATTTTAGGCGAGCCTGGCACCGGCAAAACCAGCGCGCTCAGACATATGAACCCTGCCGAGACCTTATTGATTCAGACGGTGAAAAAACCGCTGCCGTTCCGTTCTAAAGAGTGGCGGTACTTCGATGCGCAGAATAATCCGAGCGGCAATATTTTTGTGGCCGATACGCCCGCCAAGATTATGAACCTGATGCAGAAAACCCGCCGTAAGGTGATTTGCATCGACGATGCCAATTATCTGATGTCGAACGCCTTTCTTAGGCGTGCACAAGAGCGGGGGTATGAAAAATTTATTGAAATCGCGCAGGAAACCCACTCGATCTTTAATGCCGCCGCGCATCTGGATGACGACGTGCGCGTGTATCTGTTCGCGCATACGCATCAGACTGATGACGGGGTGATTCGTTTTAAGACCATTGGCCGATTGCTCGACGAAAAGATTTCGCTCGACGGGCTGGTCACGATCTGCTTTCGCACCGTGATCCGAGACGGCCAATACTTCTTCTCGACCCGAAACAACGGCTCGGATACGGTGAAAACGCCGATCGGCCTGTTCGACAGTGAATTGGTCGAAAACGATCTGCAACACATCGATCAACAAATCGCCGAGTTCTACGCCCTCCATTAATGAAAGGAAAAAACATGTATCAATTGAACGAAACCGCCGCCCGACAAGCCGAGCAGCGCAGCGAGCGGATTGCTGAGCCTGGGGAATACGTGGGCGTGCTGACCCGCGCCGAAGACATCACCAGCAAGAAAGGCGCGCGCGGGGTCGATTGCGTCTTTGAGACGGAAACCAAGCAGACCGCTTATTTCACCTTGTGGACGTTCGGCGTCGAGGGCAAGGAACTGTTTGGCTATGCGCAACTGAACGCTTTGATGACGTGCTTAGGCGTCAAGAGCCTCACGCTTTCCAAAGGCGCTGTCTATAAGTGGGACAGCGTTTCCCGCAAGATGCTGGACCTGCCCGCCGATCTGTTTAAAGACTTGATGAACAAAAAGATCGGCATCCTGTTCGAGACCGAAAGCTATTACAAACAGGATGGGACGCCTGCCGTCAAAGCCGTTCCGGCGCACTTCTTTGAAGCCGGTAGCGGATTGACGGCCTCCGAAATACTGGATCGCAAAATCCAGCCGCAACAAAAGGAGAAATACCTGAAGCGGCTCAAACATCGGCCTGCGAAAGAGGACAGTGCGCCGCCGGCGTCCTCTACCCCGCTATCAGAGGCAATGCCCGATGACCGTCTGGATGACATCCCCTTCTAGGAGCCGAAGATGAGCACCGCCCTTTATGTCCTAGCAGAAGAATACCGCCAAGCCGCTGAACAATTAGCTGATCTCGATCTGGACGAGCAAACCCTCACCGACACGCTGGAATCCATCAGCGGTGTCAACGGCGATTTAAAAGTGACACATTTTTTTGGCGACCAGCGATTTAAA
>LXRJ01000193.1 GCA_001684025.1 Candidatus Glomeribacter gigasporarum
CAACACCTGTATTCATCACAGCGACCGAGGCAGTCAGTACCTGCACGAATATGGCCTGATCGGCTCAATGAGTGCAGCGGCGAATCCCTATGACAATGCGCAAGCGGAGAGTTTTATGAAAACACTCAACCTCGAAGAGGTCTACATCTCTGGATACGAAACCTTTGCGGATGTGACCGCCTGTCTACCCCGATTTATTGAGCAGGTCTACAACCACAAGCGATTACACTCGGCTCTGGGCTATCTATCACCCAACCAATTTGAAGCAACACGCGCTCAGAAAGTGACTCAATTTTTATAGCCTCAATTGTCCAGTTCCAGGGGTTCACTCCAGGTTGCGAATGGCGATGCAGAAATACGGGCTATCGATTTTTTGCATGCCTGCGTGCTTCATGTGGTCGAACAGGTATTGCTTGATGCGTGTGACGCGGTTTTCCAAGGCTTTTCGACGCTTCGCCATTTGCGCCTCAGCCGTTTTGATCTGCTCGGCGGCCGTTTCCAGATTGCGGATGAACATCGCAACATTGCGGGCCTTAATGGTTAATTCACCGCTTAAGGATTCCAGCGTGTCCATGACCGTCTGCTCGTCTAGATCGAGATCGGCCAGCCGCTCAGCGGCTTKGCGGKATTYATCGGCCAGTACGTAAAGGGCGGTGCTCATCTTCGGCTCCTAAAAGGGGATGTCATCCAGCGGGTCGTTCGGCCTGTGCTCGAAGCCGCTTTGGCTCGCCGCCGGCGGCGCGCTGTCTTCTTTCACAGGCCGATGTTTGAGCCGCTTCAGGTATTTCTCCTTTTGTTGCGGCTGGATTTTGTGATCCAGTATTTCGGAGGCCGTCAATCCGCTACCGGCTTCAAAGAAGTGCGCAGGAACGGCTTTGACGGCAGGCGTCCCATCCTGTTTGTAATAGGTCTCGGTATCGAACAGAACGCCGATTCTTTTGTTCATCAAGTCTTTAAATAGCTCGGCGGGCAGGTCGAGCATTCTTCGGGTCATGCTGTCCCACTTATAGACGGCGCCTTTGGAAAGCGTGAGGCTTTTGACGCCTAAGCACGTCATCAAGGCATTCAGTTGTGAATAGCCGAACAGTTCCTTGCCCTCGACGCCGAACGTCCACAAGGTGAAATAGGCGATTTGCTTGTGATCGGTCTCAAAGACGCAATCGATGCCGCGCGCGCCTTTCTTGCTGGTGATGTCTTCGGCGCGGGTCAGGATGCCGATGTACTCCCCAGGCTCGACAATCCGCTCGCTGCGCTGCTCGGCTTGGCGAGCGGCGGTTTCACTCAATTGATACATGGCGTGTCCTCTGAGATGGAAGGGATGGAGTCAAAATCGGTCATCAGGCGGCCTCCTGTTGTTCAATCCATGCGGAATTGGCCTGTTCGGAGTGGGAGGCGTATTTCGCCTGCTTTTTCTGTTTGAACGCGGCAATGGCTGCCAGCGCTTCCTCCAGCTTGTCTTGCGGCAACTCGCCGACATGAAATAGGCCGTATTTCTCGCAGAACTTGAGCGCGGAGAGTTCCGCATCGTTGAGCAGATCAAGGAGGCGATTCCGTTCGTCAGCGGTAATCACGTTCGCGCCGGCCTCCAGCCATTCCATCAACTGGCGTCCGGTCTGTTCCGTGATGGGTTCGGGCGTGCCGTTGAAGAACAGACGGGTGCGATCTTTGCTCGCGCTTGCCAGGTGCTTGTCCTGTTCAATATCCAGCACAACGGTCATTTCGTACTCAAAGCCATTGCGCTGAATCGGGGCCAGGCCCACTTTCTGCGGCACTTGTTTGCCGTTTCTGTCTATCAGTACAAAATCCTGCTTGGAGCGCATCGTCGTGATCAGGTGGAGCGGGCTTTGCAGCAACGCTTCGACAAAGGCGTTATGGCGCGGCGTCACCTCCGCCCAGGCGGTATAACTATTGCCTCTTGCACGGGTCACTTTGTCGTGAATTTCGAGAATGCCGCCTTTGCCATTCCATTCACGCGTAATCGAGTCGACAATCAGCACGCCGTAGCCTGCGCGCGCTGCGCCGGTCATGGCGTCGATATAGCGCTCCGGCGAAAAGGGCGCGGCCAGATTCAACACGTCGAAGTCGAGTACATCCGCATAGAGGAAGCCGAGCCGTGCTCGGTATCGATGACGGCGATTCGTCCGCCGATGCCTTTGGCGAGCAGCAAGGCGGAATAGGTTTTACCCGAACCGCTGGGGCCGGTCAGCGCCAATCTAAGTTTGGCTTTCTTGCGGATGGCTTTTTGAAAGGTCATTTTGATCTCCTGGGGGAAAGGCTTGTCCTTACCCACATTTAGCGAGGCGAAAGCCGATAAGGATTTGTTGCAAATCTTGCCAGCTGTTGATATGCGTCGAAAAATGAGCCACTAAAAGGGAAATGTGCATGTAAAAGTGACCCACGTGTATACACCGTGTGC
>LXRJ01000096.1 GCA_001684025.1 Candidatus Glomeribacter gigasporarum
CTATTCCCGTAACCCTTAAGGGTCCCCGCCTGACAGTAATGAACCCCGCCTAGAGTTTGGGCGTGCACCGCGTCAGAAGCGCCTATTATCCCCGTTACACTGGCTATCCATATAGAAGAAGCCCTCGATAAAAACCTTAATCTGTGCCGTGCTGTGGAATATTTCTTATGCATTGCTCATCACTCCTTAATTGTAATGATCAAAAACGCAATGTTGTATATAGCATTTTCATATACATCTAGCTCATAAAGAATGCTATTTAAATGCAGAGCAGAATTTGAATGTTAATTTACTTTTCAGATTATGTATTCGGGTTAAAGCCCTAAAAATATTTTAATTTTATTAAGGGTAAACCCTTATTTTATTGAAGTTTTTATTAAAAGTTTGGGTTGATTTGTTCTCGTTATTTACTATCCGCTTTATCAATTCATCATAAAAAAAGGCCAGAGCGAGCACGCTCTGGCCTTGGTTGTATGGAGTGTTTTGTCAGGCACTTTATAGCGTCCAAACTGCATAGTACATTTTCTATTCTCTCTCCGACACTACGATGTCATCATTTAAATTCGATTCTTCCTTTTTTTACAAAATCGCCTGGCGCAATCGGCGGTCACGCGGGTGTTGAATCGTCCATTCGATGGATGGCCGCCTCATCGGGCTTGAGTGAGTGATATCACGTATGTGCCTACCGCCGAAGGCTGGCTTTATTTGGCTTGCGTGTTGGATCCCGAACCGGGTTGTGAACATGTCTTTATCGCATCCATGGATAGAAAAAACACCTGTATTATGTTGTCAATCAAACCCGCTTGAAATCAGTCATGAACTGAATTTAGCCAAAGAAAATAGGCTTGTTTAGGGGCGTCATGGCGTTTTCTTCTCTTTGGAATGGCTCAAGCGCCGGTATTTTTGCCAGAGCTGCTCGCTTGACTCCAGATGATCCGGATCCAGCGGAATGCATTCGACCGGACAGACTTGCTGGCATTGCGGCCGGTCGAAATGGCCCACGCATTCGGTGCAGCGCATCGGATCGATCACATAAATGTCGATGCCCATTGAAATGGCTTGGTTGGGACACACCGGCTCGCAGACATCGCAGTTGATACATTCATCGGTAATTTTCAGCGCCATAGCTTGAATGATTCAGATGCATGCGCTTCACTTTTTCAACCAGCCATCGCTCGACCGCCGGCAATACAAATTGGCTCACGTCGCCGCCCATTTGCACAATTTCACGCACAATCGCGCCGGAGATGAATTGGTATTGATCGGAAGGCGTCATGAACATCATCTCGACCTCCGGCATCAGTGAACGGTTCATGCCTGCCATTTGAAATTCATACTCGAAATCCGAGACGGCGCGCAAGCCGCGCACCACCACGCGCGCTCGATGGTCATGGACGAAATCCCTTAACAATCCGGTAAAACTCTCGATTTTGACCTTCGGATAATGCCCGAGCGCTTCGCGCGCGATGGCCAACCGTTCATCCAGCGTGAAAAAAGGTCCTTTATTCCGGCTATCGGCCACGCCGACAATCAAGGCATCGAAGATTCCAGACGCGCGCCGTACTAAGTCTTCATGACCGCGCGTCAATGGATCGAAGGTGCCTGGATAGACTGCAGTAATCATCTCTTCTAAAGAATTATTCTGAAATTTTTTGCCGCAGCAAAGCATAATGCACCGCCCCCGCCTTGCCTTGCCGATCGATTTGCCAATTCCCGAATATATTGGCGTCAAACAGATGAAACGCTTGAGGCGATTCAACATACACCACGCCGCTTGCCCGTGTCCGTGGGTCGCAAAGCGGTAACACGCGTTCAATCAAGCTGGAAGCAAATGGCGGGTCGATAAAGATGATATCGAAACGCTCCAACGCGCAAGCTGTCAAGAACCGCACCGCGTCAGATTGAACAATCTCAACCCTGCGCGCATCCAGCTTTTGCTGATTCTGACGCAGTTGCCGCACGAGACGCGGATGCCGTTCGACGAGCGCAACGCGCGCCGCGCCGCGCGAGGCGGCTTCAAATCCCAGCGCGCCGCTGCCTGCAAATAGATCCAGGCACGTGCGCCCTTCGAGCCGCTGCCCGAGCCAGTTGAACACCGTTTCGCGCGCCCGCGCGGGGGTTGGACGCACGCCTGGAACAGAAGGTACCGGCAGCAATGTCCGTTTCCAATCACCGCCGATGATGCGCACGCATGCGTTCATTCGCGCGGCAGCAGCACCCACATCCGTCCAGGCGCGCTCATTTGTCCTGCGTGCCGCCCAGCCTCATCCCCTGAACCCCAGAAATAATCCGCGCGCACCGTGCCTTTGATCGCTGAACCGGTATCTTGGGCAAAGACCAGCCGGCTCAGCGGCGCGCTGGAAAGCGGATGACGCGTTGACAAGAACACCGGCAATCCAAGCGGCACCGCGGCGGGATCGACCGCAATCGAGCGCTGCGCCGTCAAATGCGCGCCCATTGCGCCGGTTGGACCGTCGGCGGCGCTGCCGGATGCAGGCAGCGCTTTAAAAAAGATAAAGCGCGGATTGATATTCAACAATGCATCGATGCGCTGAGGGTGCGCGCGTCCCCAGGCTTTGATGCCCTGCATCGTGACTTGTCCGGGGGTCAGCGCGCCTTGCTCGATCAACCAGCGCCCGATCGAGCGGTATGGATGTCCGTTTGACCCGTCAAATCCGATCCGCATCACGCTGCCGTCCTCCAGCACAATCCGGCCGGAGCCTTGCACCTGTAGGAAAAACGCTTCAACCGGATCATCAAGATAAACCAGCTCGGCGCCTTTCAACAAAGGACTACCGAGCAACGCGGCACGGGCAGGCAATGCCGCTTTGCGGGCCATGCCTGGCGGCCAGCGATAGAGCGGGTATAAATAGGGCGCATGGCGAACGCGCGCGCCGCGCACCAAGGGCTCGTAATAGCCGGTGACTAAACCCTCGGCCGTGCCGTCGGAATTGCGCAGTTGAAAGGGGGTGAAATACTGTTCAAAAAAAGCCCGCGTCGCTACAGAATCGAAGCGATCCAGTTGCTTCGCCGCCGCGCAAATGCGTTGCCAAACGGATTGCTGACCGATCCGCAGGCAATTCTCATCCAATGCAGCGGTGACGCCCATCAGCGCATCCTCCTGCCAGCCTTCCACTTGCTGCCAATGGACACGGGTTAAACGCGGTGCAGATCGCTGCTGCGCAATAGGTATTTCAATGTCCGGACGCTGCACGCGCGGCGCGGTGCACGCAGCACATAATGCCGCCCAGCCGCAAAGACCGATGATCCTCAGAATGCGCATACGTCTCAATGGTTTGAATTGAAGATTGGAATTCAAACGGGTTTCTGTGCAAAAAGCAATTCTTTTAACGAAGAGCGAATTTCCACATCCCCTCATGTTACAGTTTATTTTTTTCAACCTTGCTTGGGGGTGCTTTGAGATGAAAACCGTCGGCGACACGCTGGAAGCATTTACCGTCACCGCAGCCAAACCGGGCTTTAATCAACCGGAAGAGAACGGTCAATCTGCATTTGAAACGATTACGGAGAAATCCTTTTCTGGCAAGTGGAAGATTATTTATTTCTACCCTAAAGACTTTACCTTTGTCTGCCCGACTGAAATTATCGAATTCAACCGACTCGCGAAAGCGTTTGCTGAGCGCGACGCCGTTTTACTCGGCGGCAGTAGTGACAACGAATTTGTCAAGCTGGCGTGGCGGCGCGCGCATCAAGACTTGGACAAACTGAATCACTATTCATTTGGAGACGTCAAAGGTGAATTGATCGACCAGCTCGGCGTGCGCGATCAAAAAGCGCGGGTTGCATTGCGCGCGACGTTTATCGTCGATCCCGACAACGTCATTCAGCACGTGTCGGTGAACAACCTGAATGTCGGACGTAATCCTGAAGAAATATTGCGGATTCTCGACGGTCTTCAAACCGATGAGCTGTGCCCGTGCAACCGAGCGATTGGCGGCGCAACGCTGTCATAACGATTGAAACTGCCAAATTACGCGCGCGGCTGGGAACCGCGCGCCAATAAAATGAATCAGTAACAGACCTTAGACCAGATTCACATTGATGGTTAGGTCATTCGACGTTGAAGCGGTCGCATTCCCTTGGCTGGGTTGTGCGACTAGGATCGGTGCATTGTATAAATTCTCGTCGATGCGCTTAGAAAGATACAGATCGCGCACCTTGCCATAGCCAACGTCTACATTTTCCGCAATGCGGTCGAACCCTAATGCCTCCAATATCTTTATTGAAGGAATATTGTCTTTATTCGCAGTCACCAAAATCCGATCAGAGATCGGCGTCTGTATATTCCGTATATTATTCGGAGTTCGCATTTCCGGGTTCAACAGTTCACAATGGTAGCGATTCACAAATGCATACGCCCCCGCCTGCCCGTAGCCATGATCCCAAAACTCAGGAAAACCGGCGCCGGCGATGGACAAAAAAGTTTGGCCTTTGTATGGCTCTAGACCCTCTCCTTTCCATTGAGGGTCTACGGCCATCGTGCCTGAGTTCATCACGCCGTAAAATGTCCCGTCTGCGCCGCGCACAGCGAATCCACCCAAACCGTCGAATTGTTTCCAGCGGTCTAACAATGTATCAAATCGTTGGCGCGCTTTTTCTAGGCCCCAGGCACCATCTGCATAACGCTTCATGCTCTCTTGATCCGTCCAGACGCGGACCGCGTCGTCCCGATCTTGTGGAAGGAATGACTGAATAGACAGTTTCTCTCCGCTGGGGAGCGGCATTTCCATTTCTACATACAGTGCTGAACTTGGTCCGCTCTTTTGTAGGTCGCCCACTTAATTTCGGGCTTTTCATAGTATTGAGTGTCTTGAATTTCAGTGATATCTGAAACTCCATCCAGCCCCCTCGTGGAGGCTGAATTTTGATTACCCCAAATCCAACTGAATGCGTTCTGAATTTCAGTACAAATGGGCGTGGTAATACAAGAAAACATAAAGATCCCCTTAAAGTTTTTGATGATCCGTTTATACCCTAGAGTCAAGCTCAACCCTCTCGCCACCAGGTTAGCGGGTGAATTATATATATAGATGGTAAATCAATGTTTTCACAATATTTTGTAAGGTAAATCATTTAATTGAACAACGATCAATTTCAGATGATCCATATGAACTGTTTATAAACCGCGCGCCCCTCATTGAAATGAAATAAACGGGAAGCCGCGAACCGAACCCGGTTAATATTTTTCTTTGCCAATCCACGCGACCGAATCAAAACGGCGCTGATTGGCTTGATGCAAACGCATCACAACCCGCATTGCGATGCAAACCAACGCGCCGAAAATCACAATCACGGCCTGGATGGGGATATCCAGCCCAATCAATGCTGCGTACAGGCAGAGCATCGCTAGTATCGACACATTTTCATTGAAATTCTGGACGGCTATCGAGTGGCCGGCGGAGAGCAACACATGGCCGCGATGTTGCAGCAGCGCATTCATCGGGACGATAAAAAAACCGGAGAGCGCGCCAACGCCAAGCAGAAATAGATTCAATATCAATATAGACACGGATAAATGCAGCGGTCCAAAGGCGAGCGCCCATTCGGGCGGGAATATATCGCGCGCGTAAAACGCGATTGCCATCAGCGCCGCGCCCATCCACATGCCGACAGGCAAGACGTGCAACGAACGCTTCAATGGAATTCGAACGGCGGCSGSCACYKCG
>LXRJ01000004.1 GCA_001684025.1 Candidatus Glomeribacter gigasporarum
CCAGACGCGCTGCGACCGCGGCGGCCGAGCCGCCGGAAGACCCGCCTGGCACGGCGGCGGTATCCCATGGATTTTTAACTGCGCCAAAGAAGGAGTTTTCATTCGACGAACCCATCGCGAATTCGTCCATATTGGTTTTACCGACGCAGACCATGCCTGCTTCGGCGAGTTTTTCGACGATGGTGGCATCGAACGGGCTGATGTATTCAGACAACATTTTTGACGCCGCCGTGGTTTTCCAGCCGCGCGTGACAAAGTTGTCTTTATGCGCGATGGGAATTCCGGTCAGCGGTCCGGCCGTGCCGGATGAAATGCGCGCATCGGCGCGCGCGGCGTCCGCCAGCGTGCGTTCCGGATTCGTCTCGATAAAAGCGTTCAGACTTTGCGCCGCTTGAATGCGGGCCAGAAAGTGTTGCGCTAATTCAACCGCGGAACAGTCTTTAGCATCGAGCGCGGCGCGTAGCTCGGCCAGATTTTTATCGTGCATGGAATGATGTGATCAAAGATGAGGGCGCGCATTGTGCGCTATAGACGGAATACGAAGCAAAGGACAGCGCAACTTATCACAACGATTTTGCAGAGCGCTTTCTCGTGTTATGGTACGCATCCTATATTTTCATTAGATTATGTTGATTGGCTTTTCCTATTCTAAAGGCCTTCCCGAAGAAGTTCGCATGATCAAGCGGTCCAATTTTAAAGCGGCCATCGCGTTCTGTCTGAGCGCTTTTGCGTGGTGCGCGCATGCGCAACTGAATATTGATATCTCGGGCGTTGGCTCCCGCCTGTTTCCTGTTGCCATTGCGCCGTTTGTCGATGAGGATGCAGCGCCTGAAAAAATAAGCGATATTATTCGCGCCGATCTCGCGCGCAGCGGCCGCTTTACGAATATCGACGCGGGGACAGCGCCTGTTTCGGATGCAGGACAAAGCAAAATCGATTTAGACAACTGGAAAATAAAGGGCGCGGACGCCTTTGTGGCGGGCCGCGTCATCCGCCTTGCCAATGGTCAGTACGCGCTCCATTTCCGTCTGTACGACACAGTTAAACAGGTGGATCTAGGCGGGCTTTCTCTCACTGGCCCGGCCAGCGTGCTGCGGATGAATGCGCACCGAATCGCTGATGAGATTTATTTGAAACTGCTTGGCGAACGCGGCGTATTTGCGACGCGTATGGCCTATATTATCCGCAGCGGCAATCGCTATCAATTACAAATCTCGGATTCGGACGGTCAGAATGCGCATATTGCGTTGACCAGCGCCGAACCCATCATTTCACCCGTCTGGTCGCCGGACGGGCGCAAACTGGCTTATGTCTCGTTTGAGCGCAAAAAACCAATCGTATACGTCCACGATTTGACGAGCGGGCAGCGTCGGGTCGTGTCCAACCGGAAGGGCAATAACAGTGCGCCCGCCTGGTCTCCGGATGGAAAACGGTTGGCATTGGCGCTTTCTCTGTCCGGCAATACGCAAATCTATCTTGTCAATGCAGATGGAAGCGGTCTGCGGCGTTTGTCGAATAACCATCACATTGATACCGAACCTCAATTCTCGCCGGATGGGCAATGGATTTACTTCACCAGTGACCGCGGCGGGCAGCCGCAAATCTACCGGATGCCGATTCAGGGTGAAGCACGCGGGGGCGGCGCGCAGCGCATCACGTTTAATGGCAACTACAATACAACGCCGCGGATCAGTCCCAACGGTCATTTGCTGGCTTATATTTCGCGTTCGCAGGGGACATACAAGCTGCACGTTCAGGATTTGGGAAGCGGTGAGACAACGGCTCTGACGCAGACCCGACGCGATGAAGCGCCCAGTTTCGCTGCCAACAGCGCCTATGTTCTATATGCCACTGATCTGAATGGGCGCAGCGTACTGGCGATTGTTTCGACCGATGGCCGCATACGTCAGACGCTGTCGGTCAGTGGCGGCGATGTGCGCGAGCCCTCTTGGGGGCCTTTTGTAAATTGACGGGTTCGATGTTCAAAAACATAAGGAGAAATTGAAAATGTTGACGAAACTTCGTTTCATTTTTGCGGTTTTTCTGATGGGTGCGCTGGCAGCATGCAGTAGCCCAAAAGTAGATCCCAATGCGGTCGCTCGAAGAGATTTGGAGAACAGCAGAATGCCAGCGCAGACGGGTGCGGTGGATTCAGATCGCACACAGGGGACTGCGCTTGATCCGCTCAATGATCCCAACAGTCCATTGGCGCAGCGCAGCATTTATTTTGCATTTAATCGCTACGACATCGCGGACGAGTATCAATCCCTATTGCAGCAGCATGCAAACTATCTGAAAGATTATCCGCAACGCCGCATCCTCATCCAAGGCAATACCGATGAACGCGGGACATCCGAATACAATCTCGCGCTTGGACAAAAGCGGGCGGAAGCGGTGCGCCGCGCTTTGGCATTGATGGGCGTAGCAGATACGCAAATGGAAGCCGTGAGCTTGGGTAAAGAAAAACCAAAAGCGCTTGGTCACGATGAAGCGTCCTGGAGCCAGAACCGGCGCGCGGATATTGTGTATCAATAATATGTTCCTGTTGAAATTCCGGGCGGCGCTCATGGTCAGCGCACTATGCGCTGCCCTGTTAGGCGCCGCTTCTGCTCACGCCGGGCTTTTCGATGATAACGAAGCACGCCGTGCAATACTGGACCTTCAGGCCCGTCTGGAGTCGCTGGAGAGTCAGTTGTCCGCCGCGCCGCGCGCCTTGCTTGAACAATCGAACCGGCTTGAACAACTGCAGCAGCAAATTGCGGAGTTGCGCGGCCAGATTGAAACTCTGAGTCACCAATTTGGCACGATGCAGCAAGAGATCAAAGATGCTTACGCGGGTCTTGATCAACGTCTAAAATCGCTTGAGCCGCACCAACGCACCGTGGATGGCATCCAGGGCACGGTGCAGCCGGGTGAAACCGAAACCTTCGATACTGCGCTGCAACACTTCCGCAGCGGTGATTTCAAGCGCGCCGGGGCGTTGTTTAAAAGTTTTATCGCGCAATATCCCAACAGTCCTTATCAACCCACCGCCCAATATTGGCTGGGCAATACTTTATATGCGCAGCGCGGATACAAAAATGCAATCGCAATCCTTGAGCGTGTTGTAAAACAATATCCAACCCATCCGCGCGCGCCTGAAGCCTTGCTTGTGATTGCGCAAAGTCAGTTTGAGCAAGGGCAAAAAGTTGCCGCGCGTAAAACTTTGCAGCAGATTATTGACCGGTACGCGGATACCGAGGCAGCGCAGAGCGCGCGCCGTCAGTTAACACAATGATCTTGAATCGCTTTTATTCGCATGAGTGAGCAGTCGCGCCCTCGGTTCCATATTCTAACCGTCAAACGCCTGATTTTTGGCATTACAGCGTTGATGCTGGGGGCGGCCGCCTGGTTCGCGTTCAATGCGGATCAACGCGTGCCTGGGACGACTTTTACGTTACTTTCCGGTCAGAAAATCTCGACCAAACAACTTGCCGGAAAAGTCTATCTTGTGAATTTCTGGGCAACGAGCTGCAGCGCCTGCAGACGTGAAATGCCTCAAATGATCGAAACTTACGAGGCCTTTAAAGATCGGGGCGTGGAATTGATCGCGGTTGCAATGGCCTACGATTCACCGGCCTATGTTAGACACTACACTCAGGAGATGCGCTTGCCTTTCAAAGTTGCCGTTGACGACGGCAGCGCCGCGCGTCAATTCGGCAACGTTCAGCTGACGCCGACCGCTTTTGTAGTCGGCAAGGATGGACGTATTCTGAAGCGTTATATTGGCATACCTGATTTCAGCGCATTGCATCGGATCATTCAATCGGCGCTAAGTTAACGCCCGCTCAATGCGCGCACGAACTTCTTCAACGCTGCCTTGTCCGCAAATACGCTGGTATTTAGGGACGGGCAGAGCGCTGTCTTTCTGATTTGACCATTTAACAAAATAATCCATCAGCGGTTTTGTTTGCGCTTCATAAATAGCCAGACGTTTGCGCACCGTTTCCTCTCGATCATCGTCGCGCTGAATGAGAGGTTCTCCCGTGATATCGTCCCGACATTTAATTTTGGGCGGATTGAAAATCACATGATAACTGCGCCCGGATGCCGCATGCAAACGGCGTCCGCTGATGCGCCGGATAATCTCATCGAACGGCACATTAATTTCAAGCACATGATCAATGATGATTGGGGCATGCCGCATCGCTTCCGCTTGCAAAAGTGTGCGCGGGAATCCATCAAAGAGATAACCGTGAGCGCAGTCCGGTTGTTTGAGTCTTTCTTTAACCAGATGAATAATGAGCAGATCAGGAACCAATTCCCCCACGTCCATATATTCACGCGCTTTGATTCCAAGCGGGATGCCTGCATGGGTAGCAGCACGCAACATATCACCGGTGGATATTTGTGCAATTGAGAATTTCTTCCGAATGAAGTCGGCCTGAGTACCCTTACCCGCGCCAGGAGGGCCTAGCAGGATCAAGCGCATCGTTTCATCCCCAAGCGGACATGTTTTTCATTCGTCATAAATAAAAAACACGCTGAGCAAGAGCGTGCTGGAAAATAAACTGATCAGCCATGGATTATGACATGGCTGAGTGGGTGTGCGCGGCGAACAGAGCGCGGACGCGAGCGAGGTCGGCAGGCGTATCGACGCTTGGCGCAGGTGCCTGATATGTGATGAGCGTGGCAATGCGTTCACCATGCCAGAGTGCGCGTAATTGTTCGAGCGCTTCGATGGTTTCTATCGGTGCAGGGGGCAATTGCACGAAGCGGCGTAGGAAGGACACGCGATACGCATACAGGCCAATGTGCCGATACAGGGGCAACGCGGTCGCCAATGGCGGATTTTCTCGGCGCCAGTGTGCAGGCCATGCTTTGAAGTTCCAGGGGATCGGCGCACGCGAAAAATACAAGGCATGGCCATATGCATCGAGAACCGCCTTAACGAGGTTTGGATTAAATATCTCGGCGGCCTCAGTCATCGGGTGCACAGCGGTTGCCATCGCGCTATCGCTGCAACTCGCCAGATGCGCTGCAACACCGCGTATCAGTGCGGGGTCAATCAGCGGTTCATCCCCTTGTACATTGACGATCAGGGTATCATCGCTCCAGCCAAAATGTTGTGTGGCTTCAGAAATCCGGTCCGTGCCCGAAGAATGATCGCTGCGCGTCAATATCGCTTCACAGCCATGCGCGTGCGCTACATCGCAGATGCATTGCGTATCGGCTGCGATCAAGACGCGCGCCGCGCCAGATGCGCGCGCCTGCTTGGCAACGCGTACCACCATGGGGAGGCCGCCAATATCCGCAAGCGCTTTGTTAGGCAAACGGGATGAAGCAAGGCGGATCGGAATAACGACAATGAAAGGTTGCATCGTAAGAGAAATGGGATGCAAGAAGGCTACAATGGCAGCCGGTGGAGCCAGGTTCAGAAAGTTTCTTTGGAAAACGACGTTATATTGATTCCTTCAACGGTTTGACGCGCTTCTTCGAGCAGGAGTACAGGAATGCCGTCCCGGATCGGATAAGCCAGTTTATCCGCCGCGCAGACCAATTCTTGGTCTGCGCGCGCATAGGTGAGCGGCCCTTTGCAGAGCGGACAAACCAGAATTTCAAGCAAACGTCTATCCACGAATTTTCTCCATGATGAGCGTAAGCAGGTGCGGATCGAGCGTTGTTTGAACAGGCACAGCCCAGAAGCGCGCATCGCGCCAAGCGCGGCATTTTACGGCATCTTTCTCAGTGACCAGAATGATGTCCGCGTTCGCTCCAACAAAAGGATTGCAGTGCCAGCTGAAATGATCTGGAAGCGCCTGAGTTTCTAGTGTTAAGCCAATGCGGCGCAGCATCGAAAAAAAACGTTCGGGCGCGCTAATTCCAGCCGCTGCCAAGATGTATTCTCCGATAAATTCAGCCAAGGGCCGCCGCCGGTTTGGATGGCTGATTTGCCAAGCG
The DNA here is from genome assembly GCA_001684025.1 of Candidatus Glomeribacter gigasporarum. GTDB lineage: Bacteria > Pseudomonadota > Gammaproteobacteria > Burkholderiales > Burkholderiaceae > Glomeribacter > Glomeribacter gigasporarum_A. The sequence goes on from LXRJ01000004.1 coordinate 5,941, forward strand.
TCGCTGAAGCTCAGTTGGAATGCAAAAGTGTTCGGCCAAGGCGGTCGCGCATGTTGCGTATGAATCAGGGTTGCATCGTGCGGGCGCGTGAGCGGTTCGCGTAGCGGGCCGGCAGGCAAAAGCCAACCATTGCCGCCCAGGCGCTCATCAAATACCACCAGTTCAACGCCACGCGCGAGCCGGTAATGTTGTAAACCATCATCGCTGATGATCAAGTCAATATCCGGATGCGCACGGCATAGCGCGCGCGCCGCGGCGGCGCGATCCGGACAAACCCATACGGGCGCCTTGGTGCGCTGCGCGATCAGCAGCGGTTCGTCACCGACTTCGTTTGCATCCGCGTTGAGCGTTGCAGCGCGCGGCATTTTGATGTGCGCGCCGTAACCGCGCGAAATGACGCCCGGCGTAAAGCCTCGGTCGCGCAATGCGTGGATCAGTGCAATCACGACGGGGGTTTTACCCGTGCCGCCGACCGTGAGATTGCCGACCATGATCACGGGCTGCGCGCTTTGAAAAGTCCGGCGCCAGCCAGCCGCAAAACTGGCGCGCCGGGTTGTCATTACAATGCCAAATATCCACGACAGCGGCCGCAGTATCCAAGCGAACACCCCGCGGCGCTGCCATTCACGCCATAGAAACTGCTGTAAAACAAGGGAGACGTTTTTTTTCATAAAACGCAAAGCGCCTTCCTTGCGAACAGTCAGTCCGGTGTTCTATTGCGCAAATGAGAAAAAAACCCGGCACTGCACTTTTCGGTCAGCCCAGAATTCCGCCGCATCGCGGAATACATCTAATAGGGATTCTCGCGCTTCCTTGTCAAATTTTGATGTGGTGGGCAAACCTTCGAGAACAATCACGAAGCCAGGCTGAGGGCCGGCCTGATCAATGAGATCAGTCAAACCAGTGTAAAGAGACTCATAATTCTTGCCGGCAGACTTAGGGAGTAAAAAAGACGATACGATAGTTTCGAGCATGGCCGCCTTTGTTTGCGCCGCGGCGCAAGAGGCGTATAAGAAATGCTGCTTAAGCCGACCCGCTTCCTCAGCCAAATCGACGACGCGGAATGCGCGGATCGATTGCACGATATTGGGCCGTACGGTCCTGAACAGGCTCATATGTGTTTCATCAAATAAAGAGGGGCGGCGCGCTTTATGTTCGTGCACGTTTCTGTATCTGAGCATGGTGCTTTGGAACAGGGTGGGGTCGCGCTTTTTTAATAAAACGCTCTCGATGTAAGGATTTTGCACAGTAACGTAATCACTCATACCGTTATCATTCTCAAAGTATGTTGAAAATCGGATTGAGGCATGTCTATTCTCAAGACTTGATGGGCCGCAAATCTATCTCAGCCGAATAATCAGGCAACCAGGCAAGCGCCTGCAGTCCTCCATTATAGGGAGGATAGGCTGTTCGCGCTATCCTTTAGCGTATTTTTCAGAGAATTCCTGCTTGCGATTTCTATGCACATTCATATTCTAGGCATTTGCGGCACCTTTATGGGCGGGCTAGCGGTGCTTGCGCGCGCCGCCGGACATCATGTCACGGGGTGCGATGCGGGCGTTTATCCGCCGATGAGTACGCAACTGCGCGCGCAGGGCATCGAGTTGGTCGATGGCTACGGTTCCGAACAGCTCGCCCTCAGGGCAGACCTTTATATCGTTGGCAATGCGATCACGCGCGGGAATGCGCTGATGGAGGCCATTCTTGACCAGGGTTCGCCCTACATTTCAGGCCCGCAATGGCTGGCTGAATATGTGCTGGCTGGAAAATGGGTGCTTGCGGTCGCGGGTACGCATGGAAAAACAACGACCGCGTCAATGCTCGCCTGGCTGCTTGAAGAGGCGCACCTCAATCCTGGTTTTTTAATTGGCGGCATCCCGCTGAATTTTGGCGTCTCGGCGCGGCTGACGGATTCGGATTTTTTCGTGATTGAAGCCGATGAATACGATACGGCGTTCTTTGATAAGCGCTCTAAATTTGTCCATTACCGTCCCAAGACGGTGATTCTCAATAATCTTGAATACGATCACGCCGATATCTTCCTCGATCTGGCTGCGATTGAGACGCAATTTCACCATTTGGTGCGGACGGTGCCGCGCACGGGGCGGTTGATCGTGAATGGCAAAGATGCCGCGCTCAAACGGGTTTTGGAACGGGGCTGCTGGAGCGAAGTCGAGTATTTTGATGTCGAGGAAGGCTGGCATGCGCGCGCCGGCGGCGCGCAGGATGCCCGAATATGCGCCGCCGTCTATTGGCGGAAACAGTGCGCAGCCCACATGGATTGGCCGATGGCAGGCATCCACAACCAACTCAATGCGCTCGCAGCGCTCGCGGCGGCCCGGCATGCAGGCGTTGCGCCTGCGCAGAGCGCCGCTTCAATGCTCCGTTTTGAGGGCGTTAAACGCCGGATGGAAAAATACGGTATTGCGAACGGCGTCACAGTGTACGACGATTTTGCGCATCATCCGAGCGCCATCCGCGCCACTATCGCGGGCCTGCGCGCGCGTGTGGGCGCACAGGCGCGGATTTTGGCCGTGCTTGAGCCGCGCTCGAATACAATGAAGCTGGGCATCATGAAGGCGCAATTACCCGCCAGCCTTGAAGACGCCAATCTGATTTTTGGGTATGGCGCAGCCACCGGCCATCATGCGCTCGGCTGGGATTTGAAGGCATCGCTGGCGCCTCTGGCTGAGCGCGCTCAGGCATTTGATGCGTTAGACGCGCTGGTGCGCGCCGTGAGCGCCGCCGCTCAACCGGGCGACCATGTGCTGATCATGAGCAACGGCAGCTTTGAAGGGGTGCATGCAAAAATTCTTGAGCGATTGCATACCCATTCGTTGATGGAGACAGGGTGAATATCTTTTTTGAGGAATCGGGGGCGTTCAAGGCAGGAACGGTTTTATCCCGTCAGGACAATGCGTTTCAGGTTGAATTACCAGGCGGGCGGCGTTTAAAGGTCAAAGGACGGGATGTCTTTTTTGAATTTCCGGCACCGACCGCCGTTGATCTGATGCAAACGGCCAGCGCGCGCGCGCAGGACATCGACCTGGATTTTTTATGGCAGTGCGCGAGCGACGACATCTTTCATTTCAGCGCGCTCGCGGATGAATATTTCGGCGCGCGCGCAACGTCTGAAAATCGCGCCGCGCTCGCGCTGCGGGTGCATCATGCGCCCGTGTATTTTCGGCGCAAGGGGCGGGGCCAATATCAGCGCGCGCCGGAGGCGCAATTGAAGGCGGCGCTGGCGGCGCTGGAACGCCGCCAGCAACAGGCCGAACAGCAGGCGGCGTATGAAGCGGAACTGAAAGCGCGCCGCTGGCCGGCGGCGTTCGACGGCAAGGCGCTCATGCTTTTAACCAAGCCGGATAAGAACGCCATTGAATCCAAAGCGCTTAACGCAGCCGCCGCAGCGCTTGGCATCTCAGCCGGACAATTGATGCTCGATTGCGGCGCGATTGCCTCAGTGCGCGCGCTGCACGAAGCGCGTTTTCTGGCTGAATATTTTCCGCGGGGCACCGGGTTTGGAATGGCAGAATCGTATGCGGTGAAAGCGCCTTTGGATGAATTGCCGCATAGCAGTGCGCCTGCATTTTCAATCGATGATACCTCGACGACTGAAATCGATGATGCTTTTTCAGTCGAATCGTTGACCGATGGACGTCTGCGGATCGGGATTCATATTGCTGCGCCCGCGTTGGGTATTGCGCGCGGCGATCCCATCGATGCTCAAGCGCGCACGCGCTTATCAACCGTTTACGCGCCCGGCGACAAAATTACCATGCTGCCGGATTCAGTGGTGGAGCGATTTACGCTCAAGGAAGGCGGTGAACGGCCCGCCGTATCGTTGTATCTGATTGTCGACGGGACCGCGTATGACGTGATTGCCACCGAAACGCGCATCGAGCGCGTGTATGTAGCGCACAATCTGCGCCGTAACACCTTGGAGGCGGCGGTGACGGAACAGACGTTGGCCGCGCGCATTGGCGATTATCCGCATCGGGATGAAATTGCAGCGCTGTGGCCTTTTGTGCAAAAACGGTATGAATTGCGTCAGCAGGCGCGCAGTGGCTATGGATTGAAACGTGAGGCGCCGGGGATCGTCGATTTCAATTTCAATATTGAAGGAGAGCGTGTCATCATTACGCCGCGCCGGCGGGATTCGCCGCTGAACCAAATCGTCGCCGAACTGGCGATTCTTACAAACAGTATTTGGGGAGAGGTCTTGGCTAAACATGGCATCCCCGGCATTTACCGCGCGCAACAGCGCGCATTCGGACCAAGCCGGACGCGGATGCAAATCACCCCGGCGCCGCATGAAGGGCTCGGCGTTGCGCAATATGCATGGAGCACTTCGCCGCTGCGGCGTTACACCGATCTAGTCAATCAGTGGCAATTGCTTGCCTGCGTGCGCAATGGCGTGACCGCAAAACTGGTGGCGCCGTTTAGGCCTCAGGATGCCGATTTATACGCGATCGCGCAGAATTTTGACGAAACCTATTCCGCTTATCTGGATTACCAGCGCCGCATGGAGCGCTTCTGGTGTTTACGCTGGCTCAAACAGGAACAACGTACACGCGTTCATGCAACGTTGGTCAAAGAAAACCTGGTTCGATTCGATGAAATTCCACTGCACGTGCATATTCCTGGTCTGGGCACGCACGCGCTGGGCGCGCGGTTGTTGCTGGAGATCGTCGCGCTGGATGAAGTGATGCTCGAGGTTTCATGCCGGCTGGTTCAGGTGCTCAACCCGAATGCGCCGCGCGATGATCATCAAATATCGGACTAAACCGGCGCGTTATGCGGTTGTCGGTCATCCAGTTGAACACAGCCAATCCCCATGGATTCATCACTGCTTCGCCGCTCAGCTCGGCGAGAACATCGACTACACGCGCCTGCGGGCGCCTTTGGACGGCTTTGTCGCTTGCGTGCGGCGATTTTTCGCGGAAGGCGGCCGCGGGCTGAATATCACACTGCCGTTCAAGCTTGACGCATACGTGCTGGCGGATGCCGTCTCGCCGCGCGCAGCGGCTGCCGGCGCGGTGAATACCCTGCGCGCGGACACGGATGGACTGTATGGTGACAATACCGACGGGGTTGGGCTGGTGCGCGATATTGAACACAATCTAAAGCTTGCTTTGAAGCAGCGGCGGATCTTACTGCTCGGCGCCGGCGGCGCGGCGCGCGGCGTTCTGCCAGCATTGCTTGAAGCCGCGCCGGCGGAGCTGGTCATCGTCAATCGCACCGCGGCGCGCGCGCTTGAGCTGGCGCAACACTTTGCGCCGCTGGCCGAACACTTGGCATGCAAACTAAGGGGCGGCGGGGAGAATGTCGCGCGCGGCGCGTTTGATATTGTGATCAATGCTACTTCAGCCAGTGTGACCGCAACGCAACCGTGTTTTAATTCCTGTGCGATCACTGAAGGCACGCTCGCCTATGACCTTATGTATGGCGCGCAGCCGAGTATTTTTATGCGCACCGCCCAACGGCTGGGCGCGCGTGTCAGCAATGGAGTGGGGATGCTGGTTGAGCAGGCGGCGGAATCTTTTTTTGTCTGGCGCGGCAAGCGCCCGAACAGCGCGCCGGTGATTGAGCAGTTGCGTGTTCGGATGCTCAAAACGGCTTGATGACCACCAATATCACAATCGCTGCAAAAGCCAGCATTGGCAGCTCATTGAAAATCCGGTAGCCGAGCGCACTCCGAGGCGCTCGCCCTTGCTCAAAGCGGGTGAGCAGGATGCCGCACACCATGTGATAGGCGATCAATAACATGACCAGCCCCAATTTGGCATGCAGCCAGCCATGACCCGGACCGCGCCCAATGCCGGCGCCCAGCCATAGCCACAGTCCAAGGCTGATGGCCGGAATCGAAATGAGAGTTGTGAAGCGGTATAGTTTGCGGGCCATCCGCAGCAACCGCGCCCGCGCCGCTGGATGTGTTTCAAGCGCCAGATTGACGTAGAAGCGCGGCAGATAAATAAGGCCCGCAAACCACGCCGAGACAAAAATAATATGGAAGGCTTTAATCCATAACATAAAAGAATTTCCTAGCGCTACAAGTTCAATCCTCCAATACAATCATAATAGTTGGGAATAGATAAAGATGAACACTCGCAAACCTTTAAAAATATTGATTGTGGATGACGATGCCCGCCTGCGTGATTTATTGCATCGTTATCTCACGGAACAGGGGTTCAATGTGCAGCTGGCCGAGCATGCGCTGGCGATGGATAGAATGCGCCTGCACGCGCATTTTGATCTGCTGATATTGGATTTGATGTTGCCCGGCGAAGACGGACTGGCGATCTGCCGTCGGTTGCGCGCGGTCACGGACCACACACCGATCATTATGTTGACCGCCAGAGGCGCGGATGTGGACCGGATCATCGGGCTTGAGATGGGGGCGGATGATTATCTGCCGAAACCATTTAATCCGCGCGAACTGGTCGCGCGGATTCATGCGGTGCTGCGCCGCCGCGCGCCGCCGGAGTTGCCGAGCGCGCCTTCTGAACGAATCGAAATCTTCAAATTCGGCAATTTTACGCTCAACCTTGCAACGCGCGCCTTGACTAAAGGCGGCCAGGAAGTTCCGTTAACGACCGGCGAATTTGCATTGCTTAAGGTCTTTGCGCGCCAGCCGCGTCAACCGTTGTCGCGCGAAAAATTGATGGAGCTCGCGCGCGGGCGCGAATACGAAGTGTTCGACCGCAGCCTGGATGTGCAAATCTCGCGGCTGCGCAAATTGATTGAACAGGATTCAGGGAATCCCCGCTTTATTCAGACGGTGTGGGGGGTGGGGTATGTGTTTATTCCGGATTAGTGGGGACGGATCATTCCAAAATCTCTAATCAGGTTTGGGAGAGGAGGGCTGTTCTGGCGGCCCTTTTTTCTGATGGCGCTGTTGATTTCGGCGAGCTTGACGGCGTGGGTCGAAGGGGTCCGTATTCTTGAGCGCGCGCCGCGCGCGCAACGTGTCGCATTGCAATTGGCGTCGATTGTGAAACTGACGCGGGCGGCGGTGCAGTATGCGCATCCTGATTTACGCACGGCGCTATTGCGGGATATTGAGCGCAACGAAGGCGTCAGTCTCTATCCGCGCGCGCCGGACGATGCGGTGGTATCCAAAGTGCGCAGGCCGCTCAGCCGGATGATCGAAGCCGATGTCCGCCAATATTTAGGCGCGGAGACGGTGATTGCGCATTCAGTCAATGAGCGGCCCGGCATCTGGATCAGTTTCAAGATTGGAGATGCAAACTACTGGGCTGCGCTTGACCGCGCGCATCTCGACATCGTCACAGGTTGGCGCTGGCTCGATTGGGCGCTGATTGCATTGGGATTATCTTTGCTGGGCGCAGCGCTGATGACGCACTTTGTCAACCGCCCGCTCGCGTGTCTGGCGCGCGCCGCGCGCCAAATCGGCGCGGGCCAAATGCCAGAGCGATTACCTGAACAAGGTTCGGGCGTGATTGCTCAGACGAATCGCAGTTTCAATCAAATGGCGCGCGACTTGCGGCAATCGGAGGAAGATCGCGGGTTGATGCTGGCCGGGATTTCGCACGATTTACGCACGCCGCTCACCCGCCTGCGGCTTGAAGTCGAGATGAACTTAACGAATCCGGCGGCGCAACAGGCTATGGTTACCGATATCGAGCAGATGGATGCCATTCTTGGATCTTTTTTGGAGTACGCGCGTCCGATGCCGCGCCTGATTACCGCGGTCGATCTGGCGCTGCTGGCGCGTCAGACAGCCACCCGGTTTGCGCGCAAAGATGCAATGGAGTTCACGCTGCAACTGAGCGAATCCGCCATTATTCAGGCGGATGCCGCCGATCTATGCCGCATCCTCGACAATGTGCTTGAAAACGCGCGTAAATACGGGCGCAGCACGGAAGACAATATTGCGCATGTGCACATCGCGACGCGCAGGCAACGAGATCAGATTGAATTATCGATCCGAGATCGCGGGCCAGGCATCGCACAGCATCAGCTTGAGCGCGTGACAAGACCATTTTATCGCGGCGGCACGGCGCGCAGTCAGAGCGATGGCGCGGGGCTGGGGATGGCGATTGTGCAGCGTTTGGTCAACCGTTATCAGGGGACATTGCAGCTGCGCAATTGCAGTCCGGAGCCAGGTCTTGAGGTGAAATTGACCTTTCCGTGTCTCCAAAATGCGTCTGCTGCTTAGAACCTGTTCGAAGCGCTTGTCTGCATTCCTTTCCTTTGAACATTGGAGGCCTCTATGCCGCACACCCCTACACAATGGATCGATATCACAGCCGGCGCGGATTCGTATCCGGGTTATCTGGCGCTGCCGCCGACTGGGCGAGGGCCAGGAATTTTGATCGTGCAGGAAATCTTCGGTGTGAACGAACATATCCGCAGCGTGGCGCAGCAGTATGCGCTGGACGGTTATGTCGCGTTAGCGCCGGACCTGTTCTGGCGCACACAGCCGCGCGTTGAATTAGGGTATACCGATGTCGACCGCGCCCAAGGGTTTGCACTGATGCAAAAAACCGATCTACAACAAGCGACAGAAGATTTAGCGGCTGCAGCGCAAACGCTGCGCGCGCGTCCGGAAGTGATCGGTAAAGTCGCTTCGATTGGATACTGCTTCGGCGGGCAAATGTCATACCGGCTCGCTGCGCGAGGCGCAGTCGATGCAGCGGTCGCGTACTACGGCGGCGGGATTGAAAATGCGCTGGAGTTGGCGGAGCGCGTGCGCGCGCCGATCCTGTTCCATTATGGCGCGCGCGATTCGTCGATTCCGTTGGACGCTATCGAGCGCGTCAAGCAGCGCTTTGCAGGCCGGAACAACGCCCAGTTTCATATTTATCACGACGCGGCGCACGGCTTTAATTGTTGGGCGCGCGCCTCGTATAACCAACGAGCAGCGGCGCTGGCTCGTGGACGAACGCTGATTTTTCTCTCTGAAAACTTGTCTACATACTGATGAGAGGGGAGCGAGTGAGTAACATCAGATCTAGAGCATTTTTCAGTGAGATTGCGACTGGCACGAGCGCGAAGACAGTAGGGCTTGAGGCGGGCGGAGCAGGCTCCGTCGCGCGAAGCGCGATGGAGGCTCCCCTTGCTGCGAGCCCAGATATATGAGGAGTGGCAAAGCAATGCTACCGTTGCAAGCCGCTGAAAAATGTTCTAAAGCATGGAAGCAAAAACCGAACGGCCTACTCCTAAAAAGCGTCAAGATGCGCGTAAAGAAGGACAAGTTGCGCGCAGCAGCGAGATTGTCGATGGGGCGCAACTGCTCGTATCGACATTGTGGCTCTGGCTCGAAGGCCCCAGGCTGATGGCCGGCGTACAAGACATTTTCAGGCGCGCCACCGCCTCCATCTCTTTACCTTTCGATCAAATACTGGAACAAACCGCACTCCTGTGCATTCAGTTATTGATCCGCTTTATCGGTTCCTTGGCCATCGCATTGGTACTCGTGTCAATGTTCGCCAGTTTTGTGCAAACCGGGGTGATGTTTATACCCAAGAAGCTGATGCCGCAGTTGAGCGCGTTGAGCCCGGCCAGCAATGCGAAGAACCTTTTTTCAATGAAAAAGCTCTATTCACTGCTGCTGATTCTGTTCAAGGTGATTCTGCTTTCGCTGGTGTTCTTTTACATTCTGAACCGTTACGGCAGATCGCTGGTTTTTCTTCCGAATTGCGGCGTGCAGTGCGCCATTCCCGTATTAGCCAAGCTCTGCAGCTGGCTGCTCGGCAGTTTAATCGCCTTTTATATTGTGCTCGGTGCGGTCGATTATTTGTTTGAACATCGTCAATTGATGAAGCAATTGATGATGTCCAAAGAAGAAATTAAACAGGAATTCAAAAATATCGAACGTAATCCGGCCATCAAACAGCGGATGCGCGCGATGCACGAAGAAGTCCTGCGCAGCGATATGCCCTCGCGCGTCGCGCGCTCAAGCGTGGTGGTCCGTAATCCGAGTCATATCGCCGTTTGCCTGTATTACAAGCAGGATGAGACGCCTTTGCCCATTGTCACTGAAAAAGGCGCCGGCCATCATGCGCTGCGCATTATTGGCGTTGCACGGCAGTATCACGTCCCGATTGTGGCCAATATCCCGCTTGCGCAGCAACTGATGCGGGAGACTCAGGTCGATGAGCCCATTCCTGAATCACTGTTCAAGCCGGTGGCCGAGGTGCTGACTCTGATGATGCTTGATGAAGAGGAAGAAGAGGCTGAAACGGAAGAGGAGACGGCGGAAGACATGGGCTTGCCTGAGCGCGCGCGTGAATAGAAGTCATTGCGGAAATGATTTCTAGTATTTTGCTTGCGCTTCAAGCGCAAGCAACGCTGCTTTGCGCGCAACGCCCCAGCGATAACCCCCTAACTGACCGTTCTTCTGAATCACGCGATGGCAGGGCGTAATCAGTGCGAGCGGATTCCGGGCGCAGGCATTGGCGACCGCGCGCACGGCCTTTGGTGCGCCAATCGCTGCGGCAAGATCCGTGTAGCTGCGCGTTTGTCCATATGGAATACCCCGTAGCGCTTGCCAGACAGTCTCGCAAAAAGCGCTTGCGCGCGTAGTAAAGGGTACGTCGAGCGTTTTGGATTGCATATGCAGATACAAGCGGATCGGCGTCATGAACCGCTCAATCGCTTGCGCATCCTCTATTAAAGGCGTGTTTTGGAATGCGCGCTGCGCGTGCGTGCGCAGCGAAGGTTGATCCTTACCGAATGCAACCCAGCACATGCCTTGTTCCGTTGCAATGGCGCCGATCCAACCCAATGGAGTGCGTTCAGCGGAAAAAAAGAGCGGTGCGGAATGGATGATCGTCATCATGATTCTGGAGAGGGAAGGGGGTGTGAACGATGGCGGTCAATGAGGCGCGCCAACGCCATTCGCAGCGGTGAAGGCGCAAGTTGCTGGCGCAACGCATCCAGACAAGAGAGACCGGTGGACGAAATGCGCGCCGCTTTAGGCGCCGGTTGAGCCGCTGGCGCGCGCGGGCGAATCCGAATCTTGAGCGTGTGAACGGCCCAGCCGCGCCGTTGCAAGTCCTGTATCAAACTCGGCTCAAGATGGCGCAGCCGCGCAGCGAGCGCGCTATGCGCTGCAAATAGGGTCAGCACCCCTTCCCGGAGAGGTCCGGAAGAAATTTGCGGTGCAAGATAAGTTGGAAGCAAACCGGCTAAATCTGCTGCGATCTTGACCATGTGTTCAACGTCCGGCGCAAGCCGGGCAAATGCGGCATCGCGTTCAAGCAGGGCGGCTAACGATTGTATGTGCGGCGCGGGATACGGGGTGAATTTCCGCAATGGCGAAGTGCACATCATGTTACGGTGGATGGATCAAATCATTCTAATCATATAGCGGTAATGCGCGTGATAGACTGTGCGCCTTTGAATTTCCTATTCTGAAAAATTTTGGCGGCGCATGATCAAGCTTCTTAAAAAGGTTTTTGGCAGCCGCAACCAACGGCTGCTTAAGCGCTATCAAAAGACCGTTGCGCTCATCAATGCGCTTGAGCCGGAATTCCAATTGCTCACGGATGCGCAGTTGCGCGCAAAAACGGATGCGTTCCGGCAACGCGCCTCAAATGGAGAAGCGCTCGATGCCCTATTGCCGGAAGCGTTTGCGGCCTGCCGGGAAGCCAGCTGGCGCGTGTTGAAAATGCGCCATTTCGATGTGCAGCTGATCGGCGGCATGGCGCTGCACGAAGGCAAAATCGCCGAGATGCGCACCGGCGAAGGCAAAACGCTGGTGGCAACGCTCGCGGCGTATCTGAACGCGCTCTCCGGTTGCGGCGTGCACATCGTCACGGTCAATGATTATCTTGCCCAGCGCGACGCCGAATGGATGGGGCGCCTGTATCAGTTTCTTGGTTTATCGGTCGGGCTTAATCTGGCGCAGATGGATGCGCAGAGTAAGCGGCAAGCATACGCGGCGGATATTACTTACGGCACGAATAACGAGTTCGGCTTTGATTATCTGCGTGACAATATGGTGCACGAAATAGTGGCGCGCGTTGCGCGCAGCCTGCACTTTGCGATTGTCGACGAGGTCGATTCAATCCTGATCGATGAGGCGCGCACGCCGCTGATTATTTCTGGACAAGCTGAAAACCATACCGATTTATATGTCAGGATGAATGCGCTGCCGCCGCTGCTGAAGCGGCAGATCGGCGAGGAAAAGGCCGACGGCAGCGGCGTCGAGGTGCCAGGCGACTATACGCTCGACGAAAAAGCGCGCCAAGTCTTCTTAACCGAGAGCGGCCATGAAAAAGCAGAAAACTTGCTCACTCAATGGGGACTGCTCGGCGCCGGAGAAAGCCTATACGCGGCGCACAATATCACGCTGATGCACCATATTTATGCGGCGTTGCGCGCGCATACGCTCTTTTTCCGCGACCAGCATTATGTGGTTCAGAATGGCGAAGTCATCATTGTCGATGAATTCACCGGCCGGTTGATGGTTGGACGTCGTTGGTCAGAGGGCTTGCATCAAGCGGTTGAGGCGAAGGAAAACGTCCGCATACAGCCGGAAAATCAAACGCTCGCGTCGATTACGTTCCAGAATTATTTTCGGATGTACGCAAAGCTGGCCGGCATGACCGGCACGGCGGATACGGAAGCGTATGAATTTCAACAAACGTATGGATTAGAAACCGTCATTATCCCGACCCATCGACCGAACCGGCGCATTGACCGGCAAGATCAAATCTATAAAAGCGCGCGTGAGCGCGACGCGGCCGTGATTCAGGATATACAGGGTTGTTATGCGCGCCGCCAGCCGGTGCTGGTCGGTACCACTTCAATTGAAAATTCAGAACACCTCTCCGCGCTCCTGAACGCCGAGCGGCTGCCGCACCAAGTCCTGAATGCCAAACAGCACGCGCGCGAAGCTGAAATCATCGCGCAAGCCGGATGTCCCGGAAAAATCACCATTGCGACCAATATGGCAGGGSGCGGCACGGATATTGTGCTCGGCGGCAACGTTGAAAAACAAGCCAGTCTGGTTGAAAACGATAAAAGTTTATCTGTAGAAGAGAAAGTGCGCCGGATTGCGCAATTGAACCGTGAATGGCAAGCGTTGCACGACCAGGTTATCGCAGCTGGCGGTTTACATATCATCGGCACCGAACGGCACGAATCGCGCCGGATCGATAATCAACTCCGCGGCCGCGCAGGCCGGCAAGGTGATCCAGGCTCTTCGCGCTTCTATTTGTCTTTGGAAGACCCGCTGCTGCGCATTTTTGCGGGTGATCGCGTGCGCGCGATGATGGAGCGGCTCAAAATGCCGGACGGCGAAGCGATTGAAGCGCGCATCGTCACGCGCTCGATTGAATCCGCGCAGCGGCGCGTCGAAGCGCATCATTTCGATATCCGCAAACAATTGCTTGAATATGATGACGTGGCGAATGACCAGCGCCGCGTCATTTATCAACAACGCAATGAGCTGCTTGAAGCCAACGAAATTTCAGACACGATTGCCGCGCTGCGCGAAGGCGTCTTGAGCGAACAGGTGCGCGCCTTCGTACCACCGCAGAGCATTGAGGAAGAGTGGAATTTATCTGGTCTTGAACACGCGTTGCGCAATAATTGGCATTTGGATTTGAATCTTGCGCAAAGCCTCAATGAGGTCGATCTGCCCAGCGCTGAACGGGTTGAACAAGCGGTTCTGGATGCGGCGCAACAGTCCTATCAAGCGAAAGTCCATCTGCTTGGACGTGAACACTTTAACGGTTTCGAGCGTTCAGTGATGCTGCAAATACTTGATGCGCGCTGGCGCGAACATCTGGCGGCGCTCGATCATTTGCGTCAGGGCATTCACTTGCGCGGTTATGCGCAAAAGAACCCCAAACAGGAATATAAACGCGAGGCGTTTAACCTGTTTGAACAATTGCTCGCCGCGGTCAAATTTGAGGTGACGCGTCTATTGCTGACCGTTAGAATTCAAACGCCGGAAGACATCGGTCAATTTGAGCAGCACGCAACTGCGCCGGAGCAGCTTCACTTCCGGCATCCGGATCAAGGCAAGGCCTTTGCCTTTAGTGTCCGTGATCATGAAATATCTGAACCCAACAAGCCATCCGACCCTATTCCTAAAGTCAGCCGCAACGCCCCATGCCCATGCGGCAGCGGCAAAAAGTATAAATATTGTCACGGAAAGTTATAGCGCCCGTGAATTCAAATCAGCGCATCACTGAAGTTGCAGCGGGCGTTCTGCTGCGCAACGACGGCTATTTTCTGCTCGCGCAACGCCCCGCTGGCAAAGTATACGCGGGCTGTTGGGAGTTCCCGGGCGGCAAGTTGGAACAAGGCGAATCCGTGGAAGCGACGCTTGCGCGGGAATTGAATGAAGAGCTTGGCGTAACCGTTCACACATGCCGACGCTGGAAAACGCTGGACTATACCTATCCGCATGCGCGGGTGCGCCTTTTTTTCTGCCGAGTGACCGTATGGCGCGGTGCGCCCATTGGACGAGAAGGGCAAGCATTCGTCTGGCAGCGGCTGCCCGTTGAAGTCACTCCGCTGCTGCCAGCAACGCAGGTTGCGCTCGGTTGGTTCCAGAGGGAGCCAATAACTGCGTGATAAGATTCGGTGCAAAAGGAGAATTGATCTATGGCCCTTCCCGCTTTCGATACGCTAAAGGCAGCCAACCGGCTTAAAGCCGTCGGCGTTCCGTCTGCACAAGCTGAGGCAGAAGCAGAAGTGCTGTCCGAAATCTTTGAGGTCAACCTGAAAGAGTTGGCAACAAAAGAAGATTTACGCGCGACAAAGGAAGAGCTGCGGCGGGAAATTAACAGCCTGCGCAAGGACATGGATGTCAAGCACGAATCACTGCGCAAGGACATGGATGCCAAGTTTGCTGCCATGGAGGAGCGCTCTGACGCCAAGTACGCATCATTGCGTAAGGATATGGATATCAAATTTGCAAAAATCGATGGCGAACTCAAACTCCTGAAATGGATACTCGGCTTCATTGCTGCGGGCGTTGCCTCCTTGGTTCTTAAAGCATTTTTCTGATTGACCGGCTGAGTGCTCAGTAAAACAGGCTGATCAGGGTGCGCAGCCATGCATGACTTCTAATTTCGGCCTTTGAGCGCCCGGTATTTCTCCAGCAACGCATCTAAAATCGCCGCTGTTTCAATATCGGGCATGCCATCGTAACGCGCCGGGCGGAAATGCATCTGGAATGCCGAGACAACCTTTTGCATTGCCTTATCAAAGTGCTCGTTCTGTTCGACTTCGTAGCCATAATCGGCCAGCTTGCGCTGCAGCGCACCGGCATCGCCATCGTAAGGGAAGTGGATGCGATAGAACGCAACGGTGTCTTCATTCGGCCATGCGCCGACGCCGAACTCACGATATAAACGTTCCCATGGAAACAAAGGGCCAGGGTCGATTTTACGCTGCGGCGCAATATCCGAATGACCGACGACTCTGTGCGGCGCAATGTCATATCGGGCGACGATATCCCGCGCAAGCGCGCCGACGGCCTTAAACTGTTCCTCCGGATAGGGAATCCACCGCCGCGCCATTAAAGGCGCATCCTGATCTTCAGGCGTAAAACCAAGGTTGACGATTTCTATCCCAATCGAACCCGCGGTCAGCAAACGCGCGCCTTGCCAGAAACTCACACCGGCGTGATAGGCGTGTCTATGTTCTGGAACGAGTTGATAGACAGGAAACGGTTGACCGGCTCTCGCAGCCCGCTCAGGAACTAAATAATGTGCGCTAATCCCATACGCTTCCTTTGTGAGCAACTCCAGCGCTCTTTCAAAGGGAACCTCCGTATAATGCAGGACCAGAAACTGGATACGGTTGTCTTGATTCTCTGCAACAAACAATGGATCGATGCGGTAAGACACAGTCTAAAAAGCTGGAGTTGAATGAGCGCACGGATGCTACACGAATTGTGACTTAAAAACCTGAAACTTATTTGATTCGATGTGTCTCGATGAAGTTCTGTTCCGCTTGCGGCCATGCCGTTGTGCTGCGCACGCCTAGGGGCGATCAGCGGGCGCGATTCGTATGCACGCACTGCCACACGATTCATTATCAAAACCCGCGCAATGTGGTCGGTACCTTACCCGTTTGGAACGATCAAGTGTTATTGTGCCGACGCGCGATTGAACCGCGCTATGGCTTCTGGACATTGCCGGCGGGTTTTATGGAGTTGGGCGAAACCACCGCGCAGACTGCGCTGCGCGAAACGCTCGAAGAGGCGGGCGCGCGGGTTGCGCTTCAACCCCTATTCTCTTTATTGAACGTTGTGCACGCGCAACAGGTGCATTTGTTCTATCGTGCGCGGCTGATTGATTTAGATTTGCGCGCGGGCGATGAAAGCCTTGAAGTCCAATTATTTGAAGAAGCGCGGATTCCGTGGGATCAAATCGCTTTCCGAACCGTCGGTCAAACACTGCGCTTCTTCTTTGCAGATCGCCTAAAGGGCGATTTTAATCTGCATACAGCCGATATTGAGACTGAATAGCCAAAACGGATGAATACAGTCATTAGACCTTTTATAGAAAAAGGCGCATGGCAATTCATCTCTATGCGCCGTGGAAATTAAACGATCAAACAAATATTTACGCTCTCTTCAAAGTTCCTCTGAACCCTTTGCGGAGGCGGAGGATTTTGTTCACGATCTAAAGGGGTGAGGGGCAATGCATCAGAATCAGATATAGCAGCATCCATCTCACTGGCTACATTTGATTTGTTATTAATAATACGGGCAGGGGAATTCAACCTTGGACAACTTTCCAATTCCGCATGATTTGCAACATGATCTTTTTTTCCTCCAAAAATATTCGATACCGCGTTTAGTCCATTCTGAATAATCTCCGTCGCTGTATCCTTAAAGTTAAAGTCTGGTTGTAAATCAACAGATCTAAAACTGGTCAATTCGTCTGTTTTGTATTTTTTATCAAACGCCTCAGTGCTGTTTTGTGCATCAGTGATCTGCGTTTGACTTTGAGCTGGAGGAAGCATAAAACACTCCTATTTAAAATATGAATAAAAAGCATTTTATGCTAAGCGCATAAGCCGTATTTGATCATATATGAATCAACCAGGGATACTTGGAAAAATACTATTGATCTATCAATTTCGCCTCACTCGCCCGCGCAGCGCGCGCGGGCCGAGGCCCGCAATCAGCGCCGCACAAATGGCGACTAGAGATAAGCCAATCGGCAATGTGGTGAGATGCGCAATCACGCCAATCAATACGGGGCCTAATAAAAATCCCACATAACCCATACCAGCCACGCGCGCGATGCTTTCAGCGGCATGCGTGTTCTGAATGCGCGCGGCCGCGGCGAATATCACGGGCACAATATTGGCCAGGCCAAGACCGGTCAACATAAACCCCGCCAATGCGGTCCCAGGCTTTTGCCAAACCAAGGCGATGGTCATCCCGATGCACGCGAGCGCGCCGCTGACCAGCACGCATTTTTCATTGCCGGCGCGCGCGCGGATGGGATCTCCGCAGAGGCGTCCAAGCGCCATTCCTGCTGCAAATACCGCGTAGGCGGCTCCTGCCGTCCCGTATTGAGTATGTAAGGAGTCGCGCATATACACCGTGGCCCAGTCGTACATGGCGCCTTCGGCAATAAAAGCGATGCAGGCCATCGTGCCCAGGAGCCATAGCCCGCGCCATGCGTCGCGCGGCTGAGCGATCGCGCGCGTCTCTACGGGAGGCAACAGCGCGGGCCGCGCTATCAGAACAACGCTCGCGCCAATGGCGGATGCAAATAGCAGATGGTGCAGGGGCGTGATTCCCGCGCTAAGCGCAAGACCGCCGAGCGCTGCTCCGATTGCGCCGCCGATGCTGAAAACGCCGTGCAGCGTGGACATAATCGGTTTGCGCAGCGCTGTCTCGACCGCGGCCGCTTCCGCGTTCACGGCAACGTCCATCAATCCAGCACTCATGCCGAACAGTGCGAGCAGCGGCAGCAATAGCACAAACCAGGGGATAAATAACAGCAGTGCGAGGCAAGCGCACAATAACAGGCCGCCCGCGGTGCACGCAGCGCGCCCCCCGACGCGGGTGACCCAAGCGCCGATTCGCGTCATGATGCTGATGGGGCCGGCGGCGACCATGAATAACGCGACGGATAACATGATTTCGCTTAAGGCGAATTTTTCTTTAAGCGTGGGCACATGCAGGCCCCAAGAGGCATAGAGGGCGCCGCTGATAAAAAAAAGCGCCATCGTAGCCAGGCGGGCGCGCAGAAGCATTTTTGTCTGCACCATGATCATCCTTTCAAATAAACGCTTTTTCGGATAAAAAACATTAAGGAATAAACCTTATTGCTTTTAAGATAATTCTTTATAACCAAAGGTTGAATTAATCTAAAAATTCAAGGAATAATTAGGAATTACTGTTTTGTATAAAACTTCAAAATCAGTAATCAAATTATTCGCAATTTGTTTAATTAAATTCTCGAAAGCGGAATGTCTATGTACTATTTAGAAATTTAGTGTCAAGAGTATTGACGCGAATAACTCCAGCACTGAATAAAAAGGGCATCTTTAAACTTCAATTTCTAAAGGAACTGGAATGTCTTCATATCAAGAATTGATTTCTCAGCGAGAGAAATTGGATCAGCAGATTGAAACGGCCAAGGCGGCGGAATTTGACGCAGCCGTAAACGATATCAAAAGAAAAATGCAAGTCTATGGAATTACATTTTCCGATCTTGGCGTTCAATTCAAAGAAAAACCTAAATCGCGTCCCCGGGTACGCGTTGAGCCCAAATATTATAATCCCGCAAATCCGAGCGAGAAATGGTCGGGCCGCGGCAAAGAACCTAAATGGATTGCCGGAAAAGACCGCACGCTTTTTTTAATTCGGAAGTAGTCGAACCATGTATTCTGTAGGGCAACTTGCATTTATTTGCTGGAATCTGTTGGATTGGGC
This sequence comes from Candidatus Glomeribacter gigasporarum, assembly GCA_001684025.1. GTDB lineage: Bacteria > Pseudomonadota > Gammaproteobacteria > Burkholderiales > Burkholderiaceae > Glomeribacter > Glomeribacter gigasporarum_A. The sequence goes on from LXRJ01000004.1 coordinate 24,833, forward strand.
GCGGCGTCTGACCCGTGCATCTGGACTGAGGGAGCAGAGATAGACGGCTCTGATAGGGGTGCCGATGGCCTTGATTGAGCAGCCGCAGGAGGGCGTTCAAGAAGCGATTTAGAAGTCTGGACTGGCTCGCCCTTCAAATAACGCAACGCCTGCTGGACCATAAAATCGTCTTCACTGCCAAATAAGGGCGGTGTGCGCTGCCGGTCGTTTTCGCGCTGCTCAGGCGTTTTCTTGGCATTCTGTTCCTCAAGCAAGCGGATTTGTTCCAGACGTCTTTGTTCACGTTCTTCTTTTTCCTCATCCGATTCCTGCGTATTGGCGAGGTGATTTGAATAATCGATTTCGCGCGTGATATACGCCTCATCCGGGTCGCCATTCGGATATTGATCGACGGGCAGATCAGGGCGTATCCCTTTATTCTGGATCGAGCGTCCGCTGGGCGTGTAGTAATACGCCACGGTCAAACGTAGGCCGGTGTCTGTGGTCAGGGGGCGGACCGTTTGCACTGAGCCTTTGCCGAAGGTCGTTTTACCCATAATCAGCGCCCGATGATGATCTTGCAAAGCGCCCGCGACAATTTCGGAAGCGGAAGCGGAATAGGCGTTGGTCAATACCACCATCGGCACGGTTTTGAACATCGGGGATAGATGCTTGAGCGGGTCCGCGCTTAACGACGAGAGTTGATAGTCCGCCAACGTGCTGCGATAAATCTTTCTTGACTCCGGTTCTTGGCCGTTGGTCGACACAATCAGCGCAGCGCGCGGCACAAATGCGGCGGTAACGCCCACCGCGCTCTGCAATAAGCCGCCGCCGTTGTTGCGCAAGTCAAGAATCAGCCCTTTCAAATGAGGTGTGCGCTGGACAATGTCATTTAACTTCTCTGTGAGCGCGGCAACGGTGTCTTCCTGAAAACTGGTGATTCGCACCCATGCGTAAGCTGTCTGGATGAGCTTAGTTTTCACGCTCTGCACATGAATTTCAGCGCGTGTGAGCGTGAGTGAGAAGGTGCGATTGGCGACTTTCCTGAAAATGGTCAGTCTGACTTTCGTTCCGGCTTTGCCGCGCATCTTCTGGACGGCCCGGTTTAGGGTCATATTACGCACAGACTTGTCGTCGATACGCATGATGAGATCGCCAGGCTGAAGACCGGCGCGAAACGCAGGCGTATCTTCAATCGGCGCAATGACTTTAACCCAACCTTCTTCTTGGGTAATTTCAATGCCCACTCCCGCGAAACGGCCTAATGTCTGTTCTTGTAATTCTTGATATTCCTTGGCATCGAGGTAGGAAGAGTGCGGGTCGAGGCTCGATACCATGCCTTTAACGGCTGCCGTCAACAGTCTCTTGTCATCGATAGGTTCAACATAGCTCTGTTTGACTTGCCCGAATACTTCCGCAAGTAAGCGCAATTCCTCAAGCGGCAGCGGCCCTGGCTGACGCACTTGGTTTGACACCTGACGCGTGAGTTTGGTCGGGCTTTGTGCATTGGTTCGGGTTGAAAACTGAACTCCGGCCAATATGCCGACCGCTAAACCGATGGCAATCAGGCCGGTATTTTTAAAATATTTGAGCATGAATTAACCTGTTTAGAATCTCTTTGCTCTAAATGGCAGCCATTTGGCTAGACTCAAAATTGTAACTGCTTTGGCGAAAGAGGAATATGGGGAAGGCTGACTATGAATATGCCGGAGCCAGATAGGCGCGCGCGCGCGGCTTGAGTTGTGCATCCAATGCATAACCGAGTGGAATGCTATTTGGGATATTTAAGTGAACAATATCTTGCGCGGAAATATTATCCAGGTATTGGATCAGGGCGCGCAAAGAGTTTCCATGCGCAACAATCAAGAGGCGTTTGCCCATTTTGAGCGCTGGCGCAATGGATTCATTCCAAAGAGGCACGACGCGCGCAACGGTATCTTGCAAAGATTCCGTGAGCGGCCGCTGTGCCGGGGACAGTTTTGCATAGCGCGGGTCATCGTACAGGGTGCGCGCGGGCGCACAGTCCAGCGCCGGCGGCGGACAATCATAGCTGCGCCGCCATTGCAAAACCTGTGCGTCACCATAACGCGCGGCCGTCTCCGCTTTATTCAGGCCGGTAAGCGCGCCGTAGTGACGCTCGTTCAGCCGCCAGCTATGAATGACCGGTATATACATCTGCGCCATTTCGTCCTGGATATGCCATAGTGTGCGGATCGCTCGCTTGAGTACAGAGGTATACGCGATGTCAAAATGGTAGCCAAGCGCTTTCAGTAACTGTCCGGCACGGCGTGCTTCAAAGATGCCCTGCTCGGTCAAATCAATATCGGCCCAACCCGTGAAACGGTTTTCCTGATTCCAGAGCGATTGGCCATGGCGGATGAGAACGAGTGGATACATAAAACCAGTGTGGCCAGCAAAAAAATGTTCTAATTATGCGCATCTTTAATACGCTCCCAGATTGGCTCGCGCATCTTGAGACGGCCCATCTAATTCCGATTGATTTAGGTTGCGAGCGTTTTAAGGCCGTAAAAGATGTGCTTAAGCTAGAGTTTAAATGTCCGGTGCTGACCGTCGGCGGCACGAATGGAAAAGGTTCGATTTGCGCGTTGCTGGAATCCATTTTGCTGCATGCCGGCTATCGCGTCGGTTGCCATACTTCACCGCACCTGATTTCGTTTAATGAACGTGCGCGCATCAACGGCGAGATGCTCAGCGATGAAGCGTTGCTGCCGCATTTCGAAGCGGTTGAGCGCGCGCGTCATCGCTTTTCCGAGCCGGTATCGCTGACCTATTTCGAATTTACGGTGCTGGCGATCCTGCACAGTTTCGCCGCGCATCCGCTGGAGGCAGTGATCCTCGAAGTCGGCTTGGGCGGACGGCTCGATGCAGTGAATGTGATCGACACGGATTGCGCCGTCATCAGCAGCATCGATCTGGATCATGTCGAATTTCTGGGCGATACGCGCGAGAAGATTGGTTTTGAAAAAGCGGGCATTTTCCGTCCCGGCAAACCTGCTATTTGTGGAGATCCCTTGCCGCCGCGTAGCCTGGTGGAATATGCACAGCGTATTAGGGCGGATTTATGGCTGGCCGGTCGCGATTTTCACTGCGCTGCCCAAACCGGCTATGAACGTCAGCAATGGCGCTATCAGGGCCGCGCTCAGGCGCGCGCGGCGCTGGCGTATCCAGCCCTGCGCGGCGCGAACCAGCTCCTCAACGCCTCGGCCGCGCTCGCTGCGCTCGAAGCATTGCGCGAACGCTTGCCGGTGTCTGCACGCGATATCCGGCTGGGCCTTGCGAACGTGAATTTACCAGGCCGGTTTCAAGTATTGCCTGGCAAACCAACGGTCGTGCTGGACATTGCGCATAATCCGCACGCCGTTGCGGCGCTAGCGCATACTCTGGATCAGATGGGCTTTTTTCCACACACATACGCCGTATTCGGCGCGATGCGGGATAAGAACATTGCCGGAATGCTGCGCTGCATGAAGGGTGCCATTCAACACTGGCATATCACCGATTTACCGACGCCGCGCGCTGCGCCGGCTGCGAAGATTGAAATGCTGCTGCGTGAAATAGTTCATATATCTAAAGATCTTTCCAAACGTGCACATGCAGCGGACATTCGCTGTTTTACGGACGCCGCGCATGCCTATTTAGAGGCCTGCGCGCGTGCAGATGAGAATGATAGGATTGTCGTTTTCGGCTCTTTTTATACGGTTGCTGCGGTGATGAGTCTTGTTTGCACGGATCCGCATTAGGATAAAAATGTATGCGCATCGATCCGCTCTTGCTGGAAAAACAGCGCGCGTGCTACCGGCTGGCGGGTGCGATCCTTTTAGTGTTGGTTGCCATTATTGTGCTGCCTAAATTACTCAATGCACCTTCCCAGCCAGATATGAGTGAAATTGAAATCCGGGTCGCCACGCCAACGGCGGCGTCTGATTCTTCTTCTCACTCCATACCTACGGCTTCATCCGCATCGTTTGCAGAATATATCCCCGGTGTAAATACGGCGGCACAGCCCAAAACCGCATCCCGAAGTTATTTTGCAGTTCAAGCAGGAGTATTTACCTGCGCGCAGGATGCGCGTACTCAGTTAGCGCGTCTCAAGAAAGCGAAACTTCCGGCTTATCTAGAGCGGGAAAAACAAGGTCATGGCCGTTCACGGTTCTTAGTACGGGTCGGGCCTTTCAGTGATCGTAAGCAGGCCGAGATAACGCTTAAACAATTACGCACGACTGGCCTCGCGACAAGCCAAGTAGAAACACAGTAAAAACAATCGAGGAGTTCGACTTTGACTGGATTTGATTATGCCGTGCTGCTGATCATTGGATTGTCTGCGTTGCGCGGGCTGTGGCGCGGTTTACTGGCCGAACTATTTGCACTGATCGGCTGGATCGCGGCATTTATCGTTGCGGGTTATACGGCGGGCTTGCTTGCGCCTTATTTACCTGCGCATTGGCCGGGAGGCGCATTCACTCAATTTTTGCTGGCATTCGTCATCATTATGATGGTTGTGATGTTGATTGCAGGCGTACTTGGCGCGCTTTTCGACCGGTTGATTGGCGCACTCGGTATGCGTACGCTGGATAGTTCATTGGGTTTAGTGTTCGGTATGATGCGCGGTATTCTGCTCGTGGTGATATTCGCGGCCTTGGCTGAGTTGACCGATTTGCCGCGCCAAGACTTCTGGCGTAAAGCATTATTTCAACCCTATGTTGCGCAAGGGGTTCAAATCCTCAAAGCGCGCTTCTTGTCAGCGATGCTGGCCCCTAGAGATCAGTGAGAACCTGTTTTCAGATGTACTACGCGGCTGTGATGCAGCGCTGGGGACTTGGAAACTTGAAAACAGGTTTTGAACCGGCTTTTTAAGTCATCCCCATTATGTGCGGCATTGTCGGAGCGGTTTCAAAATTCCCGGCCAATCAGTTGCTCTACGACAGTCTCCTACTGTTGCAGCACCGCGGCCAGGATGCGGCGGGCATTGCAACCGCACATGGCCGCGCCTTTTATATGCATAAAGCCAGCGGCATGGTGCGCGATGTGTTCCGCACGCGCAATATGCGCAATTTGCCAGGCACATGCGGGGTGGGTCAGGTCCGCTATCCGACTGCGGGCACAGCAGGCTGCGGTGAAGAAGCGCAGCCTTTTTATGTGAATGCGCCATACGGCATCATTTTGGCGCACAACGGAAATTTGACGAATTCAGCGCAATTAAAAGAAGAGTTATTTCGGATTGACCGGCGCCATTTGAATACGCAATCCGATAGCGAAGTCTTGCTGAACGTACTTGCGCATGAATTGCAGCAAGCCAGCGCGGGTTATTCTCTGGATCCTGACACATTATTCGCCGCAGTCAGCGGCTTGCATGCGCGCGTGCACGGCTCATACGCGATGGTCGCATTGATTGCAGGGCATGGACTATTGTGCGTACGCGATCCGTACGGCATTCGTCCGCTCTGCATTGGCCTGCTTGAAACCCCGCAGGGAACGGCATGGATGGCCGCATCCGAATCGGTTGCGCTTGAAGGCATTGGTTTTAAGTTCGTACGCGATGTTGCGCCTGGCGAAGCGATTTTTATCGACTTCGACGGTCATATGCAGTATCGCCAGTGCGCAGTTGCGCCGGTGCTGAATCCTTGCCTATTCGAATACGTCTATCTAGCACGGCCAGATTCTTGTTTGGATGGCGTTCCTGTTTATGACGCGCGCTTGCGGATGGGGGATTATCTTGCGCAGAAAATCAGCCGCGTTCTACCCACTGGCGATATCGATGTGGTGATGCCGATTCCGGAGTCTAGCCGTCCCGCCGCGATGCAAGTGGCCAACCGGCTTGGACTGGCCTATCGAGAAGGGTTTATCAAGAACCGTTATATCGGTCGCACTTTTATTATGCCGGGACAAGCCGTACGGAAAAAATCGGTCCGCCAGAAGCTCAACGCAATGAATGTTGAATTCAAAGGGCGTAATATACTCATTGTGGATGATTCCATTGTGCGCGGCACAACCAGTCAGCAAATTGTACAAATGGCGCGCGCCGCAGGCGCACATAAAGTATTCTTCGCGAGCGCTGCACCGCCCGTTCAATTTCCCAATGTGTATGGCATCGATATGCCAACGCGCGGTGAACTGGTCGCCTATGGGCGCAGCAATGAAGAGGTGGCCAGGTTCATCGGCGCTGACCGGCTGGTGTATCAGGATCTGGACGCAATCCAGCAAGCCGTGCGTGATCTTAACCCGCTGCTCACACGCTTTGAAGCGTCCTGTTTTGATGGCCAATACGTCACCGGCGATATTACGAGTGATTATCTGGAACGCCTCGAACGTATGCGGTCAAGGCCGCTCGATGCGTTGCAAGATTGGGATACCGCTCAGGAGAGTGAAAAAGCGCCTTCACAACTGCATTTGCATTTATCAGATCAGTAGTTTAGAGATTGCATATGCAGTATTTGATATTTTGTATGGGGATCAATTAAATCGTAGGTATTGCGCATAAACGGATCCACATTTCTTGCCAATCGCCTTTTTCTATCTTCTCTCGGAGAGAGAAGAAATGGGCGGAATGCGCTATTGCATCACTTATATTGGGATTCTGGTGAATGGAAAATAAGATTTTCATTTCTTCAGGATTTGGCAATTCATTGAAATAACCATCAATCTCAAGATACATGAGTAAATGCTGGAAGGCTTGTTTTTGCGGATAAAATTCCAAATACAAATTGAGCAGCTCAGGCAAGCTGCGTTGAAAAGTAGTATCGCGAGCATAGGTATATATCGCGATGACTTTCTCAGCATTTTGATCAAAAATTGGAATTTTTAGCGTATTTTGAATAGAAATATCTCCTTCTGGAGAAAAAAATAGGGTTTCTTGACTGGAGCGGCATTTTGCGGCCTGAACTTTCCGGTCAAAGTTTTTAAATATTTCCGGCTGCTGAGCGCGCCATTGTACGAAGGCTTGGCTGAAGTTTTTATCCCCCCAAATTTTTGGGCTTGTAACGAGATCATCCACTGTGAGACCGATCACATCATCTTTTGATTCAAGCTCCAGTTTTTCAGCAAATCCTGGACTGCTCTGAATATATCTTCCTGTTTGAACGTCTTTTAAATGGACAATGTGAGATGTCTCTTCGATAATATCGGATAAAGCAGTATTTATCCTTTTTAATTGATCATCTAATAAATCATGCATGTATTCCTCCATTCCAATTACAAGGGCCATGCTCTCTCTATTCCGGAGTTAAGCGCATGATGAAAAAATACATATGCAAACTTATAAGATTGTCCTTGATTTTCACTGAAGCTATTTGTCCCTAGCCGAAGGATATATGGAATATGTGGGTATTCTGATCATGCTGCCCCGGCCCGTTTCCCCTCTTTGTCCATTGAAGCTCCGCCGCTTGCGCTGGCGCGCGCGGCGCGGACGGCTTGAAAATGATTTGATCTTCGAGCGCTTTTTCAACCATTATGAAACAGCGCTCGATGAACTTGATATAGAGATATTGAGCCGAATCTTAACTTTGAGCGATGACGTATTGACGGATATTCTGCTGATGCGCCAGCAGCCGGAGGAAGAGTGGGCAACGCCAGAGATGATGCGTATGTGGACGCGGCTGCGCTTGGTTTAATTTTTATTTGTTTCGAGGATCTTTATGACTCTGTCAGATCTAAAAGCAACGCTCTCTTTCAACGATGGTTCACCTAGCATTGAGCTTCCAGTTTACCAGGGAACGGTCGGCCCGGACGTCATTGATATTCGCAAGCTCTACGCTCAAACGGGACGGTTCACGTACGACCCGGGATTTATCTCGACGGCTTCGTGCAAATCGGCGATTACCTATATCAATGGCGACAAGGGCGAACTTCTGTATTACGGCTATCCCATTGAGCAGCTCGCAAGGCAATGCGATTTTCTAGAAATCGCTTATTTGTTGCTAAAAGGCGAGTTACCCAATCTGGAACAAAAGCAAACGTTCAAAAATCTTGTCGCCCGCCATACGATGGTGCATGAGCAGATGCGCACTTTCTTCCAGGGTTTTCCGCGCGATTCGCATCCAATGGCTGTCCTAACCGGATGCGTCGGCGCATTATCCGCTTTTTACCATGATGTGTTGAATATTCATGATCCGCGCCAGCGCGAGATTTCGGCGATTCGAATCATTGCCAAACTGCCTACCTTGGTCGCGATGGCGTACCGCTACCATATCGGCCAGCCCTTTATGTATCCGCGCAATGGTTTATCGTACAGTGCGAACTTCATGCACATGATGTTCGCCAATCCATGCGAGGAATATGCAGTGAACGATGTGCTGGCGCGCGCCCTCGACCGAATTCTGATTTTACATGCCGATCATGAACAGAATGCGTCGACTTCCACCGTGCGGCTTGCCGGTTCGTCGGGCGCGAATCCATTTGCGTGTATTGCGGCGGGCATTGCCTGTTTATGGGGACCCGCGCACGGTGGCGCGAATGAGGCGGCGCTGAAAATGCTCGAAGAAATCGGCGCGCCTGAACGTATCCCCGATTTCATTAAACGCGTTAAAAATAAGCAGCCGGATGTCAAATTGATGGGATTCGGGCATCGCGTTTATAAAAATTACGACCCGCGCGCTAAACTAATGCGGGAAACCTGTCATGAAGTGCTCCAAGAATTGGGCCTGAGCAATGATCCGCTCTTCAAACTGGCGATGGCGCTGGAAAAAATCGCGCTTGAAGACGAATACTTTATTTCCCGTAAGCTGTATCCGAACGTCGATTTCTATTCAGGCATTGTGCAGCGCGCGCTAGGCATCCCAAGCGCGATGTTTACCTGCGTTTTCGCGATGGCGCGCTCGGTCGGATGGGTTGCGCAATGGGACGAAATGACTTCGGATCCGGAACAGAAAATCGGTCGGCCGCGCCAGCTGTTCGTTGGCCCGATGCCGCGCTCGGTGAAAGCAATCGAACAGCGCTGAGCAGCGCCTCTTTTTCAGACATGAAAGCCGTTGGTCTGATTGGCTGGCGCGGCATGGTGGGCTCGGTGCTGATGGCCCGCATGCGCGAAGAGAATGATTTTGCGCTGTTTGAGCCGCTGTTTTTCAGTACGAGCAACACCGGCGGCAGAGCGCCGGTGTGCGCGCGCAATGAGACTCGGCTCTTTGACGCCCATGATATTCGCGCTTTAAAGCGCTGCGAAATCATTCTCACATGTCAAGGCAGCGAATACACAAAAACGGTATTTCCAACGCTGCGGGCGGCGGGCTGGAGCGGCTATTGGATCGATGCCGCTGCTACGCTGCGGATGCGGGACGATGCGGTCATTATTCTCGATCCAGTCAATATGGATGCGATTGATGCTGCGCTTGCGCGCGGGGTTAAAAACTATATTGGTGGTAACTGTACCGTTTCATTGATGCTGATGGCGCTTCATGGCTTGTTCCGAGCGAAACGCGTGGAATGGATCAGCGTGATGAGCTATCAGGCGGCCTCTGGCGCGGGCGCGCGGCATATGCGCGAACTGCTGCAGCAAATGGGTGTGCTATATCAGGCGGCAGAAAAAGAATTAGCCGATCCTAGTGCTGCGATTTTGGACATTGACCGCCGCATCCAAGCCGTCATGATAAGCGCTCAGATGCCTACCGCACAATTCGGTGTTCCGCTCGCGGGTTCTCTGATTCCATGGATTGATGCGGACCTTGACAATGGTCAATCACACGAAGAATGGAAAGGCGGTGCGGAAACCAACAAAATCCTGGCTCAGACGCCAGAGATTCCAGTCGATGGCTTATGCGTGCGCGTCGGTACGATGCGCTGCCACGCGCAAGCGCTGACAATCAAACTCACCCAAGATATTCCAGTCGATGAAATTGAGTCTCTTCTCGCCAACGCCCACCGCTGGGTCAAAGTGGTGCCGAATACGCGCGTTGCGACACAAACTGCATTGACCCCTGCGCATGTTGCTGGCGCGTTGATTGTGCCAGTGGGCCGATTGCGCAAACTGGCATTCGGCCCTCAATATTTAAGCGCGCTCACGGTGGGCGATCAATTGTTATGGGGCGCCGCCGAACCACTGCGCAGGATGCTGCGCATTTTGCTGGGTGAACGCTCTAATCACGCGCAGAGCGCTCAAACGCTTGACGCGGGCAGTGGGCAAAAACGGTTCCGCAGCGGCGGTTGTACACGCTTATGATGGCGGAAATGCAAACCATCTTTAATGCCCCATTTATTCGTTTTGATATCCAAGGTATGCATTTCGGTGCCGTCCTGTAGCGTGCGCATAATGAGCCCCTTCGCCTCAGCGGGCTTGCGTCCTCTGATGGGTTCAAGCGCGAACAACTTGATGACGGTGCCGGTCTCCGGATTCATCTTGTAATAATCCTTATCCGAGGTATCGCTAGAAGCGTAAATCATCCCTTCATACACTTTTGCGCCGTACACGCGATCAATTGTTTGCGTCAATGGAATCGTACCGATGTATTTCAACCCCTCCATCGGATGATAGGCAAATTTATTCAGACGCTTAAACGGCCTGATCATTTCAGGATGGAGCTGCTTATCCTGTTCAGTCGTATAGGAGGTATAAACGGTGACATTGCCATATTGATCTTTAGAATCTTTATCCACGGCAATCCACGGCACTCCTTCCCGATGCGCATACTGCGGCAAAGGATAAATATCCTGATATTTCAGCGTTTGCGCGTTGTAGAGCACGATATAGGGATGCAGATATTTTTCATCTTCGAGCGGCGCGAAAATTTTTCCGCCGTAATAATCAATATCGCCAATATGGTTCACATCTTCTGCTCTTAAACGCTCAGGAATCGCATTGCGATGATTCTCTTTTTTGACGTCATAATTGTCGTCCGTGGCTTCCAGCCCGTATTGCCACGAGAAAAACCATGAGTCGCCGTCGGTTGCGCCGCCCTGTGAACGGTACAGGCCAGTCAGCCAATTAAATTCGTTGAAATAAACTTGTTTCCATTGTTCGTCATCGATAAGCCGGACAAAAGCATGCATCGCCGCATCCGCATCCATCAGCTTTTTGTCAGAACCCGCTAACTGTTTAAGCTGTGCTTCCAATGCTTTTGGCGTGAGCGTTTTGATATCGACAAAACGCCGACCGCTTGGCGCATAGGCGTAAATCGCCAGCCCATCGCTTAACCGCGGATTTTCATTCAGACTGTATAGAAAACGCACGATATTTTTCAAGCGATCCGTCATCCCGCAGCTCTTTGTAAAAGAAAACGGACTGATCTCCGGAGCGCCGCGGATCACGCCTAACTCCACATCGCCGATTGAAAACTGAACCGGAACGCCCTGCGCATATTGAAAAGCGCCGTTGCGGTCGGTAAAGCCAGTGGCCGCAGGCGAAGAAAAACGCACCCCGCTGATAGCCCCGGGCGCAGCGCCTGCGCCGCCCTCTAAATATCCCGTCTTCACAGGCGCGGATAACGCATTGGAGGCGATAAAAAAAACGGACATAATTCCCAGTGCGTTCATCCACACCTGCTGGAGTGTGTGCTTCATGATGTTGCTCTTCATGATCGCCTCCCATTTAAGTATGTCTCTACATTTTGGAACGCACCTTCGTGTTCCGTCAAGCAGAGCCTTGAGGCTTCTAAAAATACTCTGACGGATATGCTAGATTGGATATTGATATACGTTTAACAGAAATACGCAGCGTTTGATAAATATTCAATTCGGGCCTTCACTGGTCTATCCGGTGCGCGCTGGACTGACGTTTTTGATCCGCCTATTCTCTTGAATGCGCTGATGGATATTGAAGCGGTGCGCGCTGATTTGCTCGCGCTTCAGCACCGCATTGTTCGCGCACTGGAGACGCTGGACGGGCAGCGCTTTATACGCGACGTTTGGCAGCGCATGCCGGATGAACCGCTGCGCGGAGAGGGTGTCTCATGTATATTGGAAGGCGGCGCGCTGATTGAGCGCGGCGGCGTTGGTTTTTCGCATGTGCAGGGCGATGCATTGCCCCCCTCAGCGACCGCTGCGCGTCCGCAGTTGGCGGGCCATGCATTTGAAGCGCTCGGCGTGTCCGCCGTGCTGCATCCGGAAAATCCTTACTGCCCGACCGCGCATCTGAATGTGCGCTTATTAAGCGCAACGCCGCATGCGGCGGATGCGGCCCGGCCCGTTTTCTGGTTCGGCGGCGCGCTGGACTTAACGCCTTACTATGGCTTTGAAGACGATGCGCGTCACTTCCACCGGACATGCCGCGATGCGCTCGCGCCATTCGGTGAAACGCTTTATCCGCGCTTCAAGCAGGCATGCGACGCGTACTTTTTTCTAAAGCACCGCGATGAGCCGCGCGGGATCGGCGGCATTTTTTACGATGATTTTTCAGAATTGAGTTTTGAAAGAGGCTGCGCGATGATGCAAAGCGTCGGCGCGGCCTTTCTCGATGCTTATTTGCCGATCATTGAGCAGCGCCGTCATGTACCGTTCGGTGCGCGCGAGCGCGCATTTCAGGCGTACCGGCGCGGGCGTTATGTCGAATTTAATCTGCTCTTTGACCGCGGCACCTTATTCGGGCTGCAAAGCGGCGGCCGTACCGAATCGATTCTGCTGTCGATGCCGCCCGCGGCGCATTGGCGCTACCACTGGAAGCCCGGGCCGGATTCTCCAGAAGCGCGGTTGTATCGTGACTTTCTGCGCCCGCGTAGCTGGTTATGAAGCGCGTCGGGATCCTCGGCGGCACCTTTGATCCCATCCACAACGGCCACTTAGCGCTGGCGCGCCGCTTCTCGCAACGCTTGCAATTGACTCAATTAGTGTTGATGCCGGCCGGTCAGCCGTGGCAAAAGAGCGGCGCAACCGCCTCGCACCACCGGCTCGCGATGACGCGGCGCGCCGCGCGTCAACTGAAATTTCCGTCAACGAGGGTGACCGTCGCCCGCGATGAGATCGACCGTGACGGCCCCAGTTATACCGTCCGTACATTAGCCAACTGGCGCGCTTGTCTTGGCGCGCAAGCCTCATTATCGTTACTCATCGGCGCGGATCAACTCCTTCAGTTGAACCGTTGGCGGGACTGGCTTCATCTGTTCGAGTATGCGCACGTGTGTGCGGCGACGCGGCCCGGTTTCGACCCTGCACAGGCGCCGTCGGCGGTTGCAGCTGAAATGGCGCGCCGTAGAGCGCCGGCAGAAACTGTTCGCGCCCAACCGCATGGCTTGTTTTTGCTCGACACTCTGCTTGCGCTGGATATTTGCGCGCGCAGAGTGCGCAACCGCTTACGCTCAAAGACGCCGGGCGCGCGCGCTTTGCTTCAGAATGATCTGCCTGCCGACGTATTACGCTACATACGCCAGCATCATCTTTATCAACCCGCTTGAAGAATGAATATCGATACCCTGCAACACGCCATTGTGAACGGACTGGAGGATGTCAAAGCGCACGACATCGCCATTTTCAATACCGCCCATCTGAGCCGGATGTTCGACCGCGTGATTATCGCCAGCGGCACCTCAAACCGGCATACCCGCGCACTTGCGATGCATGTGCGTGGCAAAGTTAAAGCCGCCGGCGGCGAAATACGCGGGATAGAAGGCATGGACGCGGGTGAATGGGTCCTGGTCGATTGCGCCGATGTGGTCGTGCACATCTTCCTGCCCGCGCTGCGCCAATACTACCGGCTCGAAGAGATTTGGGGGCCGCTGGGGGCAGAGCCGAACTGAAGCCGGTACAACTGTGCATAACGGCCATTCTTCGCCAGCAATTCTGCATGATGGCCCTGCTCGACGATCCGGCCTGCATCCAGCACCAGAATCTGATCAGCGCGCTCAATGGTGGCAAGGCGGTGTGCGATGACCAATGTCGTGCGTCCCTGCATCAGCGTTTTAAGGGCCGCTTGAACATGACGTTCAGACTGCGCATCGAGCGCGGAAGTCGCTTCGTCCAGAATCAGAATTGGTGCGTCTTTATAAATCGCGCGCGCAATCGCAAGCCGCTGCCGCTGGCCGCCGGAAAGCCGCATGCCATTACCGCCGATCCGTGTAGCCATCCCTTGAGGCAAAGCGCAGACTTCATCGATCAAATACGCCGCCGCCAGCGCGCGCTCGACCCGCCGCCGGTCGATCGATTCTTCCCCGTAGGCGACATTCGCGGCGACCGAATCGTTAAATAACACGACCTCTTGACTGACCAAAGCGATCTGACGGCGTAGATCGGCGAGCCGGTATTCGGCGAGCGGAGKATCGTCAAGCAGGATATTCCCGTCTTGCGGRTTGAAAAARCGCGGCAGTAAATTGACCAGCGTGGTTTTGCCGCCGCCGGATGGACCCACCAACGCGCACACCTGGCCGGGCGCGACCGTGAATGAAAGATCATCAAGCGTTCGCTGTCCAGTGGGCGAGCCAGCCGCCGGATAGGAAAAACAGACCCGTTTAAATTCAATTTTGCCGCGCGCGCGGGCGAGAGCGCGCGCGCCGCCGGAGGGTTCAACCGGCGCGTCGATCAGCCCGAAAATCATTTCCGCCGCAATCGCGCCGCGCTGCAACGGCTGATTCACGTCAATCAGATGTTTGAGCGGTGAAATCATGAGCAGCATCGCGGTCACGAACGACACAAAACCGCCGACCGTCGTTTGGTCAGCCGCCGATTGCACCATCGCAATACTGAGCACCATCGCGAGCGCAATCGACGCCAGAAATTGCGTCAACGGTTGCGCGAGGCCGCCCGAAATGGTCATCCGCGTGGCAAATCCGCGCAGACGGCGGCTCATCGCGTCAAAACGGCGCTGCTCAAAAGGCGCGCCGTGATGCACCTTGACCACTTTATAACCGGCAACGTTTTCTTCAACGATATATGAGAGTTGGTTGATCAAGCTTTGATGTTCGCGGTTCAACCGCCGCAAGCGGCGGKTGATTCTGCTGATCAGCCAGCCGATTGCGGGCAATATCAGCGCAATCATCAGCGTGAGCCGCCAGTTCAGGAAACACAGCCAGCCGAGTAGAAAGAGCACGGTCAGAGAATCGCGCACGAGCGTGATCATCACGCCGGTCAAAATCGTCAAAACTTGGTTGACTTCAAAAACGACCGCATTGATCAACGCACTCGCCGTTTCACGCTGGAAAAATACAGCGCGGGCATGCAGCAAACGGTCGAACATTGCGCGCCGTAAATCCAGCAATACGCGGTTCGACACATAAGCAAGCAAATAATTGGCCGCGTATTGTGTTGCGCCGCGCGTCAATGCAAGTCCTACAACTGCAAGCGGAATTAACCAGGGCAAATGCTGAACTGGTCCTTTTACGCCAAAGCCGTGATCGATCAACGGTTTGAGCAGGGCTGGAATGCCCGCTTCGCTCGCCGCTGCAAAACTCATTGAAAGCACAGCCAGACAGAGCGCCCGCACGTACGGTTTCACATACGGCCAAAGGCGCGCAAGCACTTTCGAGGTGGGAGCGGGGCGCATCATCTGATTATTTAGCGCATTTTTCAGCAAGATTGCGACTGGCGCGATCTAGAACTGCAGCGCATAGCGCTCATTGTCAATGCGCGGCCCAAGCAGTGTCAGCAGCGGGCGCAGATTGTCCTGCGCTCTTGTACGCGCGCGCGCTGTGCCCTGAAAGGAAAATTTTTGTTCATGCCAACGGCCGTGTCCCTCGAGGCGCAAGGGTCCGTCTACGGTTGAGAGTTCAAGTATTGCATTATCCCCTTCCGCCTGAATCCGAACTTGATACGAACCGAGCGGGGCAACGTGTGTCACGCGCGATTGCATCCGATTCAGGCGCAATACAAGTTGACCAAAGCCGCGGTTGCCGAAGATGCGCCAGCGGCTCCATTCCAGCTGCACTTCGCCTTTTAAGTCGAGCGTATTGAAAGGCGCGCCGAGTCCGGCGAGGAGGCTCGCTGGAAGGGTCAAACGTCCGGCGCCCAGCGACGCGGTTTTTCGAGTGATACGCAACTGAACGGGCGCGGGCATCGCCCCGTTCGCGCGCAACCTCAGTTCGATGCGGCCCGCCAACAGCGGCCAGAAGGCCGTGCGCCATTC
Source organism: Candidatus Glomeribacter gigasporarum (assembly GCA_001684025.1). Taxonomy (GTDB): domain Bacteria; phylum Pseudomonadota; class Gammaproteobacteria; order Burkholderiales; family Burkholderiaceae; genus Glomeribacter; species Glomeribacter gigasporarum_A. The sequence continues at coordinate 40,803 of LXRJ01000004.1, forward strand.
GATGCGTTCAGGCAAGGCGGTTGGCGCGGCCGCATG
>LXRJ01000136.1 GCA_001684025.1 Candidatus Glomeribacter gigasporarum
TTCACCCATGCGATGAAATAAGTTTTATAGCCAACCTCGATCACACAAAATTTCGGACACTACCTCAAAGCCTTCCGTGACGTTCGCAGCCTACAAATCCAGCATGATGGTACTTACCTGCCAAGCTATCACGCGCTGCATGATGAAGTCGCCGAAATGGCGCGGCGCGCCCATGAAGCAGGCAGTCAAACCTACGAGCGAATCTTCCATATCAACGTCAACAAGCTGACCAACAAGGTATGCGGCTTGCCATCTGGCCGTCGCAATCCCTTGACGCCAACACAGCGCACCATCTTAAGTTGACGCAGGAAGGCATCCGTACATCGTTGCGTCGTTCAATAAACGCCGGAAAAGATCACAAAACTGCTTACACAGAAGCCAAAAACGCCGCTGAATTCTTTACCTCCAGCGCCGCTCTACTGTTGGGAGAAGCCGCATGAGTCAGAAGAATGCTTTGAGCACCAAAGATGCAACACCGGCAGCGATGAAGCCCAGTATCCATTTTAAGAGCTTCATTTCGCCAGTGAGGCACAGTTCGAGCGCTTTCATTTCATGGCGCAACTCCGTGCCGAGCTTTTCTAAATCAGCCTTGGTCGCAACGTCTGAAGATCCGTGCGCTTTTCTCACCACGATAGATATCGCTCTGGCTTGCTTCTCAGGAACGCCCGCTTTTTCAAGCTCGTCAACGGATTCTAATGTGTCAAATGCAGCGAGTGCCATAGATCAATTCTCCTTGCTCCAAATTCTATCACGGCAGCTCTTGACTTTCTCTGATGAGGCGGCGTATATTGCTTTCCAGGTACTCAACATACCTCAGACAGCGGATAGCCCCGCGCCCGAAAGTCGTGGTTTTTTTACGCCTATAAATTCTCTAAGGCCGGGTAGCGAGCAATCATACAAGACCTTCGGGGAAAATTGCTGGCCGTCTGTCTGCGGTGTTGAAGTACCCGGCCACCCTCTCAACAAGGGTGAACTACAACAAAACAGACAGGAGGCCGTTATGGCTGCTCAGCCCCTTGGCGCACCCGCGCCGGTTGTGTATCTCCCGCACAACGTTGAACTCCCCATCCTTTTTTATCAAGGTCAGCCCGTCATTACGTTAGCGATGATGGATGAGACGCATCAGCGTCCAGAACGCACAGCAAATCGCAATTTTCTAGCTCATAAAGACAAGCTCATTGAGGGAGAGGATTAATACAGAGTTTGTGCTCACGAAATTCGTGTTCACAAAATCATGCCTCTTTCTGATAAAGCGCATGGAACGGTAATTCTCCTGACCCAAACCGGCTACCTGATGCTGGTCAAGTCGTTCACCGATGATTTGGCTTGGCAAGTTCAGCGGGAGTTGGTTAAGAACTATTTCCGCAGCAAACCGAACATTCCACCCAAACATCCCAACGCACGGCTGGAAATTGAGGTGCGCCCTGAGGAAGAGAGCTATTACTGCATCCGCGGCGTCGATAAAGAGAATGCCGCCGCCTTGCTCAGCGCCATCGCCATCGTCAGCTATGAAATTGCCGACATCGCGCAAAGAGAACTTCCAGCTTATTTCCCGAAACAAATCTCCAAGATTGAAGCGGCCTTTGCACTGGGAAATCCAGCATTCGGGAAGTTCGCCTCATGAAACTCCAGCCCTTCCGAATCGAAATCAACCGCCATGAGCCGTTTATCGGCCTGTTCGAGTCGAGCGGCGCGGCATTGGAGGCGTTTCATGCATTGGCCTCCGCCGAAGCGCGAACGCTCAAGGCTTCAAATTGGCGGTACAGCCCTGCCGACCTGAAGGAGAACGCGATGACGCGACTGAACGATAAGACGACGAATCTCTACAGAAAAGTCATGATTTCTCCGGGCCGGTTTAAACAGAGCATCGATCAGTGGGCGCAGCGTTATCCCGCCACCACCGCCGTTGTGCTCGCGCTGCCCGGCTTGGTGTTGATCTGGCTGGCCCATCGGGAGGCGATATGAACGCAGAGAGGGAGATGAACGACGGTGCCGATTGGATTCAACAGGCGCAGTGTTTAGAGCAGCCATGGCCTGAAGAACAGGAAAAGACTGAACAACTGAAGAGAGAGGCAAACAGATGAGCATCCCGACATTGATCTTAGGCGACCCTGGCACCGGCAAAACCAGCGCGCTGCGCAATATGAACCCTGCCGAGACCTTGTTGATTCAGGTGGTGAAAAAACCGCTGCCGTTCCGTTCTAAGGATTGGCAGTACTTCGATGCGCAGAATAATCCGGGCGGCAATATTTTTGTGGCCGATACGCCCGCCGAGATTGTACGCATCATGCAGAAAACCCGCCGCAAGGTCATTTGCATCGACGATGCGAATTATGTGATGTCGAATGCCTTTCTTAGGCGTGCACAAGAGCGGGGGTATGAAAAATTTATCGAAATTGCACAGGAAACCCATTTGATCTTCAATGCCGCTTTCAGCAGTCGTTTGCACCCATCTCGTCTATGCTCAATACTCGTGTGCACAGAATTGAGGTCTGGGTATGGAATCAGACGCACCACAAATTACTGAGCGAGGCGTGGCAACCCTGCCCAGCGAGGCATGGAATTTGGCCCGGCGCAGGACGGAGATCATCGGGCCGCTAGCGGCGCTTGAAGTGGTCGGCCATCRGSCAGCCGATGCCGCTGCTCACGCGCTGGGCCTGTCCCGGCGGCAGGKGKACATCCTGATCCGACGTGCCCGGCAAGGCGCTGGTCTTTTAACGGACTTGGCTCCCGGCCGATCCGGCGGTGGGAAAGGGAAGGGTCGTTTGCCGGAACCGGTCGAGCGCATCATCCGCGAGCTGCTGCAAAAGCGGTTCTTGACCAAGCAGAAGCGCAGTCTGGCAGCGTTCCACCGCGAGGTCACGCAGGCTTGCAAGGCGCAAAAGCTGCGAGTGCCGACGCGCAACACTTTGGCTCTGCGGATCGCCAACCTGGACCCGGTGAAAATCGCACGCAGCCGGGAGGGCCAAGATGCGTCCCGCGACCTGCAAAGCGCCGGTGGCGTCCCTCCTGCAGTCACCGTGCCGTTGGAGTAAGTGCAGATCGACCATACGGTCATCGACTTGATCGTTGTTGACGAGCGCGACCGGCAACCGATTGGCCGGCCGTACCTGACTATTGCCATCGACGTATTCACACGCTGCGTGCTCGGTATGGTGGTCACGCTGGAGGCTCCGTCCGCCGTCTCGGTTGGTCTGTGCCTCGCGCATGTTGCCTGCGACAAGCGCCTCTGGCTGGAGGGGATGAACGTGGAAATGGACTGGCCGATGAGCGGCAAGCCCAAGCAGCTTTATCTGGACAACGCGGCCGAGTTCAAGAGCGAAGCGCTACGCCGTGGCTGCGAGCAGTATGGCATCCAGTTGGACTATCGTCCGCCCGGGCAGCCACACTACGGTGGCATCGTGGAACGGATCATTGGCACGGCGATGCGGATGATCCACGACGAATTGCCGGGCACGACTTTCTCCAATCCTGACCAACGCGGGGAGTACAACTCCGAGAATAACGCTGCTCTGACGCTGCGCGAGCTGGAGCGATGGCTCGCGTTGGCGGTGGGCGGTAGTGTCCGAAATTTTGTGTGAGAGGCCGGGTTATAAAACTCATTTCATCGCATGGGTGAAACG
>LXRJ01000188.1 GCA_001684025.1 Candidatus Glomeribacter gigasporarum
TTCATTTGTACTTACCAACAAARGAARTATRTYAAAACATCCTACGAATCCAGGAATCTTATAACTATATCCCCGATCAAATTTTACATTTAATAAATATTCTTGATCTTTGATTGTAATCTTTATCGTATAAGGATGTTTATGAAAAGTAAATTTTAAAATTCTGAAAACTCTATTARGTTCATAAGTATAGAGAACATMTGTGTTGGGATTTAAATATAACGAAAGAAATATGTTGTGAACCAATCTAGAAGCACATGAAATTCTTGCTAACTCTCGAACCGATAAAAAAGAAAATATGTGTCTGATTAATTCAGTTGGTAAAAACATTTTACCAAAAAGAAACCCTGAATAGTTTGCTAAAACCTTTTCAGGAGTRTTAAAATGATATTTCCTAAATAATATATTACTGTTAAGGTTACAGCCGCTTTTGCGAGTTCGATCAAACAAAATTGGAGGTTTGGCCCGATTTCAATCAACATTACATAAATAAAATTTCATTCGGTATATTTATATATACTGAATAAATTTAATCATTAATAAAAAACATGTTCTTTGATGAATATCAGATTTTGTTTTTGAATCGTTTCAGTTAATACTARTGTATCGATCTCTTCAATAATTTCGATYTGTATGYGATAGTTGTAAATTGATTTGGATTCRAACTTTTTCTTGCAAGATTTACGTTTYTCTAATAATAGCAARAATTCTTGAAATCTTTTTAACTCAAATTCATTCGAATTCAAGTAATTAATTATAGGTTCTGATTCCTGGTTTTTAATATAAAATTTGTTCAGTTCGTTGAATTCRACACATTTTATCATATTATGTTCAAATAGCTTGTAGTTTGATAATTTCATTTTTAACCGATTAATAAAGTAAAAAATACATCTTTTTTATACCTTTTATTTATATTGTTATTTTGAAGATAAGCTGTTATCAAATTTTGTTYRTTTAAAAATTYGATATTACATTCGYGGAGGTCRTAAGGATAGTCATTTTTAAATYGAATCTTTTGATTCGGATAAAAAAAATTTAATAAAGAACTGCTGGTCTTCTTATTTTCATCTAAATAGAATTTATGCTTTTTAAGCTGTTCTCTATGTTTTTTATCCAACATAAATTTTTGTTCGTTGGTATTTTCTATTTCATTTGATCTTTCTYGAAAAACCATGATCTGAATGTATTCTGTTAATTTTCTTTCTTCATTAGGATAATGCATTGGAYGAYGATAATTTGTGTTATTATCTTCTCGAAACCAACAAATTCGAACCATATTTACATAAATGAAATTCTAGTTGGTCTAAAGACTAACTAGATTGATRATATAGAAATTTAAACAAAATTTATTAAAATAATAAATAGAATCTTTTTGATATTTRATTNAAGTTTTATTTTAATCTTTTAGATGATCCTTCTTGAGGATCTTCATTTTTTCTTTKGAAAAAATTATCTATTTTTGATTGGTTGGTCTCTATCTTTCTTTTTTTGTTGTTTACTTGTTTTATTTTTTCAGATTTTCTTTTTTTCTTATCWTCATCYGCCGGGTTGAAATATGTTGATATTATATTTTGACCRACAGCATCACAYGTTTCTGTTATGATTTTTTCTGCTTTTTTAACATCACAATGTAATATRTTAGAACATATATCACGTAAACTCAACATGTAATAATTTAAATCTATACTATGTTTTTTAGGATCATATTCATCACACGGAAACATCTTTTCTGCTGTTTTTTTGGAATCAAATTTGATTATGTAATAATAAAATCTTCCAGGCTGAATTTCTATTTGATATTTATCTAACATWYGTGTGACATAATTGATTACTTTCTGGTTACCTTTTGTGGTGCTTTTTATGTTTTTGCTTTTCCAGAAATCTTTTACCGGTATTCTTTTATAATTAGGATCATATTTATCTGTTGATCTAAATATTTCTAAATCATTGTCATTTCTTTTCTTCATATATTTCATCACCGTATCTTGTATAACCTTGAGTGAATTTGTTTTGTTTTCGTTCAATGAAAAATCATCATTAAATCCTAATGCTTTCCAAACCATCTCTTCAGCTACCGTTCGATAAAAATATGTGCTGTTTCTTTTCACTATCTTTACACCTTTCTTRAATAATTTGGGTTTATCGAATTCTACATCATTCTCATGTATAATRCCACAATATTGTTTTTTCGCGAAAAAATGTGAAGGCGCTAAGGTCTTTTCATATTCAACTCTCATRTAATTACCATTAGTATGTTGCTTTAGAAATTCATTCACCTCTCTTTCTAATGATCTCGATTGTTGTTGGGTTTTTTTTATCATCTCGTACCAATATAACTGTTTAATCTTTTGTTTTATTTTTGAAGATATCACCACTCTTTCTTCTTTTCTCGATTCAGATAAAATAATTTTTCTATTGTTTTTGATTCGATACTTTCTATCAAGATGTATAAACATTTCTTCTGAGATTGAATAGAAAAATGAATCTGTGTCACCATATTTTCTTTT
>LXRJ01000206.1 GCA_001684025.1 Candidatus Glomeribacter gigasporarum
TCCATTTCATGGTTTTTTTCCGAGCATCGGCGGGTGCGGCCTCTGCCGTTCAACATCCGGCGCGCGCAACGCAAGCAGGCGCTGAACCGTCGCGCCGCCGGATAGCAACAAGGCGGCGTCATCGATACGTTGAACCTTCATTCCCTCGAAGAGATCGCCGGTGCGCAGCAGTTGGATACCCGCAGGCGATTGCACCAGCGCCGCGCGCGCGCGGCCGCGCCGCAATAGACCAATAAATTGCAAAGGGCCAGCCTCTGTTGCCCGCTGTGCAGGGGCGTCGGTGAATATGAATGGATCGGGCAAAGGCGCTTGCGATGACCGAACTGTTTTCGCCAACGGAAGACGGTCCGCGGCGCGCATGCCTATCACGCGTAGCGAGACCTCAAGCAGATGGCGCTTCGCCTGAGTGCGCAACCGCGCCGCAACAGGCACCACCGTCAAAGGCAGCGTTTCAAGCCGCGCCGCGCATTCAGTGAGCGCGGCGAATGCGCCGCTCACGCGCAACTGGACACGCCGCTCGCGCCAATCAGATGTTTCGGTGGACTCTCCTGGTTCAAATGCGTCTAATTTCAGATCCGCGATATCCAGCGCCGGCGCAAACATTTGTAACAGACCGGCATCATCCGGCAATGTAGAACTCATCTCATCAATGTCTGCGAGGCCGTGATTCAGGGCCGGGCGGCGCTCGGAAGTGTGTTGACCGGGCGCGTTGAGGGCACGCTGAGCGTCGCCCGCGCGTCGTGACACCGTTAATTTCTCCGCAAATCGAATGCGCGCTTTAAGCGCTTCAATCGCTGCGCGCTGCGCGCGCAGATCCGCCGCGCTCGAAGCGGTCTGAAAATGCAAACCGACGGTTAAAGCCATCGCGGTCGCGAGCGCCATCGCGCCGCACCGGTGCGCAAGCGTCCAAGCGTCGATGGAACGCGCATAGCCGGCGATGAATGCCCGCATGCGCCTCATGATCGACTCTGTTGCTGCGGGCTGTGCGTTGCTGCACGATTCGCATCTGTTGGTATAGGTTTAGCCCATTTAAGCCGCGCCCGAAAAGTTAATTCGGCATTTGACTCTGCGCGACGCTGTAGGTGCATCAGTTCAACCGTGCTGAAATAGGGCATGCTTTCAAGCGCGTTCAGCCAGCGGCCGAGCACATTTGGCTGGGCCGCTACGCCAGCCAGCATGCCGGCCCCCGCTTCATAATTCAGCTCTGTCAACTGTACATCCGGCGTCGCCGCGCGCGCCAATGCGGTCAGTAACGCCGTCAACACACTGCGCTGTGATTGCACCACTGCGAGCGCCTGCGTACGCGCTCTCTCTTGCTTGTATTGCGCCAGCGCAGGCTGCAGCGCCGCCAGTTTTCGTTCAAGCGCTTTTTGTTGCTGCGCCGTGCGGACCGTCTCACGCGTTGTGCCATMMCCCGCCGCACCCGCTAACGCGAATCCAGCGGCGGCAGCGAAGATGAGTTCGCTGCAATAGCGCCGTGTGCAGATGCGCGCCCGCACGGCCCGATACGGCAGAAGATTGAAGCCGGCGCGCAGAAAATGACGCGCCGCAGCGTTGTCACTGTTCAAACGTATGATCCACATCGGCAGCCTCCGGAGCAGAGGATGAATGTATCCCTGGGTTGTCATTCGAAGACTCCGCGCAACGCCAGGCCGAATGCCACCGCAAATGCCGCGTCGCCGCTGGCGGCATGCGATTTCGGCAGATTCGATGGAATATCGCAACAGGCGGCCGGATTCAGCGCGTATGCCGGGCAATGCAGCGCTTCACCGATCCAGGCCAGTGTTTGTGCCGCCGTATTGAAGGCATCGAGTTCACCCGCGACCAGCACACATGCAGGCGGGCGCTTTTGTGCACAGACGTGTAGCGCGCCGATTAAAGCCGTATCAGGTAAACGCGCGCGGGAAATGCACTGCTCATGCTGAACGCTGTATCTGTGCAATCTCCATATGTGCACGCTTTCATACCCAATCCATACTGCGCCATAGGGCTGATTCTCTGTCTGCGCGCACAGTTGCCGCTGCGCTGCAAAACCACAGGCGCGCAGCGCGGCGGCGCAATCCAGGTCAACCGTGTTTAACTGCAAGCCAGCGCGTGCCGCCGCGTCCAGCCGCGCGTCGATATAACGGCGCGG
>LXRJ01000134.1 GCA_001684025.1 Candidatus Glomeribacter gigasporarum
CGGAGCGGGCGAGAAGCGCAGGACAGGGGGGGCGGTACGCCCCCCGCCCCGTGGGGGTCGTCAAGGCGCGTAGCGCCGTTTATCCCCCCGTTTCGACCAACGGGAGAAAGGGGGGGCTGGAATGGAATTTTGGGGAATTTTGTAGTTTTTAGTGGCCATAATTAGATAATAGAAGGAGATTTTAAAAATATCTTAAAAATCAATAACTTATAGTATTGGCACACGACACCCTGTGTCGTGTAGTTACGACACAGGGTGTCGTGTGGTTGTTATAAAACTTGACAAATAAGTCTTATAAAATGACAATTTATCTTATCAAGTTTTATAACTTATTAGGACGAAAATATGACCAGGTTGGCGTCAGCTCACGACAAGCTAGGTTCAAAAGCTAATAGTGAAGCAAAGACATGGGTTCAGACTGAACGTAAAGCGCATGAAGCGTGGGCGCGTATGGCTTTGCGAAAACCGCGTGCAGCTGCATTGCTTCATCATCTCGTTGCCAGAATGGGGCATCAAAACGCAGTAGTTGTCAGCCAAAAGACGCTAGGAGCATTGATGGGCGCGCATGAGCGAACGGTTCAACGCGCTGTAGCTGATTTAGTAGCTGAGAGGTGGATTCAAGCTATAAAGCTTGGGGCTGCTGGAACCGTAAATGCATATGTTGTGAATGATCGCGTTGCATGGGGCGATAAACGCAGTTTGCGGCCTCATTTATCAGTGTTCTCGGCTATGGTGGTAGCCAATATTGCAGAGCAAGATAGTGTTACGTTGGAACATAACGATTTACGCCGTATTCCATCCTTGTATCCTGGTGAACGTCAGTTGCCGACTGGTGACGGGGAGGATCCGCCAAGCCAACCGTGTATTGAAGGCTTAGAACCTGATTTGCTGACCCTATTACATGAAACGCCAGAAGATATGGCTGCGCGCCCAACACTTGAACTACATCGCAGTGGAAAACTTACTTGATACCGTTTTTTAGCATTGAACGGGCTGCCTCATTGACAGCCCGTCCTACTGCTTATTCGCTTTCTATGGTCAGAGTAATGCAACCGCGAATGACCCGAATACGCACCAGATCATAAAGTCTAAATCCGGCTTGACGTAGCCATCGGCCACTCATATAGATCGCAGGGACAGATCGCCCAGGCTCGTTTGAATTTGAAAAGCAGATGTAGTTACGCGAGACTTCGACAAAACGCTCTACATATATCCCGTTATCAGCTAACTTCGGCTTGATTGGCTTATTATTTCCAGTAGCCATGATCAACTCCCTGGTGAGTTGGTTGTGGTTAGCGGGTTCGGGGTGTTTGCGCACTTCAAACCCGCGCTTTTTTTCATAAGATGAGATGAAAAATTCAGAGTTATGGTGAACCGCCCATTGGCAAAGCGAAGATTTCTTTGAAATTGAATTGCAAGATAAGTGGTACTGACGTACATAAGGTTGTGTTAGCCATAACAAAGCTCCAACATCGAGGACTATTTCCAACCATCCCACTTTGAAATGAGGTGGCAGACCGAACAGGGTTCGAAGACCGGAAGTTAGGAACCGGCGAGCCTTTCGGCTCCCCAATCCGGCCCGCCATGGAGCAATGCCAGACGTTTGACACAAAAAAAGCCGCTTCCAATGCTTCAATGGGCGCGGCTCCTCTGCGCCTAACTTTCACGGGCTTCGAAACCCAACCGCTTGTCTTAGCGGTAAAAAATATCTAATCATTCTTCTAAGAAGAAGTCAAGAATTATAATTACAAATGTGGTATATTTTGTTTATGGAATTTGAATGGGACCCTAAGAAAGCAGAATCCAACCTGCGTAAACACGCTATCCCGTTTGATTATGCAGTCAGAATATTTTTGGATAATAACCGGCTAGAGCGAGTAGATAACCGCACAGACTATGGGGAAACTCGCTGGATCACAATTGGCTTGGTGAATGATCAAGAAATTGCTGTTTCCTACACGCTTCGGAATGAAACCATCCGAATCATTTCAGCGCGAAAGGCGGAACGTCATGAAAGAGAAAATTACTGGAATCGTTAAATTCAAACTTGATCCTAATAACCTACCAGAATTGACAGCAGAACAAAAATCAAGATTGGACTCGATTAAAGACGAGGACATCGACTACAGCGATATTCCGCCTCAGATCAGGGTTCAATGGACACGTCCTGGTGCACTTGTGCCTATTGGAAACAAACAGCAAATCACGCTGCGTCTGGATGCTGATGTGCTAAATTTTTTTAAAAAGACAGGTAAACGTTATCAGAGTCGTATCAACGCTGCGCTACGTGAATATATAAAGGTGCACCATACGTCCTAACCTAGACTTGCATAACACAAATTCAACGCTCAAAACCTATCCCTCTGCTACGCTCAGGCTTTTTCTGTCGCACTGGCTCAGGTTTGATTAGGCCCATCTCACGAGCGCGTTCAGGAACCGCTTTAACAAGCTCCTGTGCGAATGTTTTTGCTGCTTGCGCGAGTTTCTGCAAATTTTCATTTTGAGCCATTAACTCAGCTTTCAGCATTTGTATAGTTTCACTGTGCTGCTGTGCAAGCATATCTGCGGTACGCTCCGCCATCATAGATAACTCAGCCTGTATGTGAGCCTGTCTTGCTTCATCTTGCGCTCGCTTGGCTTCCTGCTCAAGCTTTGCGCGTTCTTTCTGGCTTTGCCTCCTACCAAATCCTTGCCCTGCCATCTGCGCTAGCAATCGCATCCGCTCACGGTTATGTGCTATCGCAGCGCGGTTATGCGCTTCGGCTTGTTTCCGAGCTTCTTCCATTTCAACTGCATGGCCAGTCAATTTGTCCATGAGACGGGGCGCACGCGGGACTTCCCTCAATTTCATTGGTCGTAAGCGCGGATTTTGCTCAGTCATATTGAGCGCGCCGTACCAGCGCCGCACGCTCTCATGTTTCGCCGGCGAGCCGCGTAAACCGCGCTCCAAGCCATAGTTCCTCCCAATCTCGGCCACACGATCTTGCAACGCAGCGAGCGCTTTGCGGCCATTCAACCAAGTACTAGCAGCTAGCTTCGGGCCATTCGGCGTCTCCACACGCGGCACTACCCCAACAGACAGATGCGGCGTGCTCTCATCATATTGAATCGTCGCCCAAACGACATTAGAGGTGCCGTGCTGCCGTTCGAGCCATTGATATGTCTCTTTAAAAAAAGCCCGTCCACGATCTACAGCCAGATTTCTCCCCTCAAGAAATTGCTCAGGGCTTGCCATCACCATGTATTCGATGAGTTCAACACTATCCTTACGACGCTTACACCCGTTTAAACACGTTTTAATGGCCCTTAGAGCCTCTTCTGAGGTGTGGCATAGGGAGAGATGCACGTTTTCATAAGTACGGCTTCTATCAGCATTTTTGACCTCTCTAGGGCCATCCCTAAAGTTGTGCTGAGCCATCACTTTGATCGTTGCGCCTTTGCGTTTCCGAGCGCGAATGCAGGTGAAATGAGCCATCGGGTGAAAATATCATGCCAACAGTTGCGCAAACGTGCGAAAATCCGATGCAAGCATCGTAACCCACTACGCTTTACTCCGTAAAGCTGTGGGGGCCGCTCTTGCAGAGCGGCCTATATAGCCTCCGCTGCGCGTCGGAAAGATGCCCGCTCCGCGGGCATAAAGGAATGGT
>LXRJ01000196.1 GCA_001684025.1 Candidatus Glomeribacter gigasporarum
TGACTAATTTTTTTTTTTTTGGTTTTGTTAGTTTGTTTGTCTCTTGTTAGTTTTGCTAGTCTGTTTGTCTTTTGTTAATTTTGCTAATCTGCCTGTTTTTTGTTGATTTCTTTGATTTGTCTTTTTGCTAGATTTATTATTTTGTCTCTTGTTAGTTTTGCTAGTCTGGCTCTCTTTTGTTGATTTTGTTGGTTTGTCTCTTGTTAGTTTTGCTAGTGATAAGTATTTTTTTTTATATTATATAATTGACTAACTAACAATTTTTTTCTTTTCAGTTTTGCTGATTTGTTTGTTTCTTGCTAGTTTGTTTATCTCTTGTTAATTTCACTAATCTGTCTATTTCTGGTTAATTTATCTGGTCTGTCTCTTTCTTGCTGATTTTGCTGGTCTGTCTCTTGTTAGTTTTGCTAGTTTGGCTTTCTCTTGTTAGTTTTGTTAGTCTATCTTTTGTTAGTTTCACTGCTGATAAATATATATATATATTTTTATATTATATAATTGACTAACCAACATTTTTTTTCTTTCTAATTTCACTAGTTTGTTTGTCTCTTGCTAGTTTTACTTGGTCTGTTTGTTTCTTGTTAGTTTTACTGATTTGTCTATTTCTTGTTAGTTTTTCTGATCTGACTCTTTCTTACTGGTTTTGCTAGTCTTTTTTTGTTGGTCTTGCTAGTTTGGCCTTTCTTGTTGGTTTTATTTATCTGTCTCTTATTGGTTTCACTAGTAATAAGTAATTTTTTTATATAATTGACTAATTTTTTTTCTTTCTGGTTTTGTTGTTTTGTTTATTTTTTGTTAGTTTTGCTAATCTATTAGTTAGTTAATTATATAATATAAAAAAAAAATACTTATCACTAGAAAATTAATAAAAAACAGACTAATGAAATTAACAAGAGAGAGCTAGACTAGCAAGACTAACAAAAGAAGATTAGCAAAACTAGCAAAAAAAGACAGACCAGAAAAACTAACAAGAAACAGACAGATCAGCAAAACTAACAAGAAACAAATATTTTTTTCTTTTCAGTTTCACTGATTTGTTTGTCTCTTCTGATTATGCTAGTCTGTTTGTCTCTTGTTAGTTTCACTAATCTGCCTGTTTTTTGTTAGTTTCTTTGATTTGACTCTTTTTTATTGATTTTGCTAGTTTTCTCTTGTTGGTCTTATTGGTTTGGCTCTTTCTTGTTAGTTTTGTTAGTCTGTTTCTTGTTAGTTTCGCTAGCAATAAGTACTTTTTTAATTATATAATTAACTAACCAACATTTTTCTTTCTAATTTTGTTAGTTTGTTTGTCTTTTGCTGGTTTGCTAGTCTGTTTATTTTTTGTTGATTTTGCTAGTCTGCTTGTTTCTTGTTAATTTTTCTGATCTGTCTCTTTCTTGCAGTTTTGCTAATTTGTCTCTTGTTAGTTTTGCTAGTTTGGTTTTCTCTTATTAGTTTTGTTAGTCTGTTTTTTGTTAGTTTCACTACTGATAAGTAATCTTTTTTTTATATTATATAATTAACTAACCATATTTTTTTCTTTTTAGTTTTGCTGATTTGTTTATCTCTTGCTGGTTTTACTAATCTATTTGTTTCTTGTTAATTTTTCTGATTTGTTTATTTTTTGTTAGTTTCTCTGACCTATCTTTTTCTTACTAGTTTTGCTAATTTTTTCTTGTTGATTTTACTGGTCTGGCTTTTTTTGTTGGTTTTATTGATCTGTCTCTTGTTAGTTTTGTTGGCAATAAGTATTTTTTTTTAATTATATAATTAACTAACTAATAGTTTTTTTCTTTTTGGTTTTGTTAGTTTGTCTGTTACTTGCTGGTTTTGCTAATCTGTCTGTTTTTTGTTAATTTTTCTAGTTTGTTTCTCTCTTGCTAGTTTTACTAGTCTGTCTTCTGTTGATTTTACTGGTATGGCTCTCTCTTGTTAGTTTCATTGGTCTGTCTTTTGTTGATTTCATTGATAATAAGATTTTTTTTAATTATATAATTGACTAACCAACTTTTTTTTCTTTCTGATTTCATTGATTTGTTTGTTTTTTGTTAGTTTTGCTAGTCTGTCTGTCTTTTGTTAGTTTTATTGATCTACCTGTTTCTTGTTGGTTTCTTTGATTTGTTTCTCTCTTGCTGGTTTTGCTAATCTGTTTCTTAGTTGAAGTCATTGTTGGTGCTATAATTGGTGTCATCATTGGTACTATAATTTTTGTTACTACTATAAAGTAAATTTTGTTGGCTTTTTTTTCATTTTGTGCTTTTTTTTCTCTCTAATTTAATTGTTTTTTTCTTTTTTAAACTTATTTATTAAAGTTATTCTTGGAGTTAGTTGTTTTTTGAGCTATTGTTAGTAGA
>LXRJ01000222.1 GCA_001684025.1 Candidatus Glomeribacter gigasporarum
CCGCTACGAAGCGATGTGCAAGGCCATTGCTGAATGTCACCGCATCGATGAGGTTAAAGAGCTGCGGGATAAAGCCCGCGCGCTGGAAGTCTATGCGCAGCAGGCCCGAAATACAGAAGCCGAGGATAAGGCAAGGGAGATCAGGAACAGAGCGCAGCGGCGGATGGGGGAATTGTTGATGGAATTGCCGAGGACGACGCCCGAAGAGCGAGCAGAACGAGCCAATGTGACGCTAGGCAGACGTTCGTTCCCGCAGGGAACAAACGACTCCGGCCCGTCCCCCTACGCTGCCGCATTGGAAAAAACAGGGGTATCCCGTAAGACAGCAAATACTTATCAAAAGCTGGCCGCCATTTCCGAAAAGGATTTTGAAGAATTCCTACGCGATTCCTCAAAAAAGCCTACCACAGCAAGGCTGATTCGAGAGGCTTACAGAGGGCCGGAAGTGCGCGAAGCGGAAAGCATAGATGAAATCGCTCGATGGATATGGGACTACACACTCGATTTTGAACGGGAAGGTTACATATCAAGAACGCCTGATTATCTGTTTCATGTGATGACGCCCGAAATGCAAGACGACATGCGCCGTCTTGTTCCCGTACTCACCGCTTTTTATCAGAAATTCAGCGAGGTCATCCAATGAGTTTACACGAAGACATCCAGCAAAAAATGAGAGTCGCCCTTGTGCAGGCGAGCGAACAGGAGATGGATCACCTCTCACCGTCTTGGATGGCAACTCAGATTTATGAAGCCTATCGCAGCCCTTCTGACGATGCGCATGTTCAATACGCTTGTATCGAGCACTTTAAGCAGATGGCGCGGAAACTGCTGGCCTCCAAATTCCATCCCGACCGAGACGAGATCGCGCAAGGCGAGCTATTCCCAGAGACCTTACAGGCTCGTTACCCCATCCAGAAAAAACGGGGCGAAGAGCCTGTTTACAAATTTCTCGAAGCACTAAGTGAGCTAGAGGGGTATTGGAACGTAGATCAACTGCGTAAAGCAGGACGGAGCCGACTTAAGCATGCGCAAACGTTACTCATTTACCTCAAGGCAAAGTTCTCAAGGCTGCGCACTGTGAACGACTGAGTCACACAGGAACACAAATGATAACCGAAGAAAGATCGAATCAATGCGTAGCGCCTGGGACGGGAATACTCATGACCTTCCAGAAAATGCCCACCAAAAAGGCGAAGTTCCCGATGGCAAGCCCGACCATCCATTTGAGCAGGTCGAACTTAGCCTTTTCGAGCTTGGCATCAAAACGCTGCTCCATGCCCGCAAACTTGGCGTCCATGTCCTTGCGCAGATCGCCGATTTCATGGCGCAAATCGCCCATTTCATGGCGTAACTCCGTTCCAAGCTTTTCCAGCTTGGCATCTACGCGCTCTTCCAAGTGCTGCAAATCGGCTTTAGTTGCCACATCCGAAGACTCATGCGACTTGCGCATGACTACGGATATGGCTCTGGCCTGTGGCTCGGAAAACCCCGCTTTTTCAAGCGTATCAACGGATTCAAGCGTATCGAATGCAGCAAGTGCCATAAATCAAATCTCCTTTCTAAAGATTTTATCACGGCGGCTATTGACTTCTGATAAAAGAGCGGCGTATATTGTGCTTAATGCTGAAACATCAGCAGGCGGGTGTAGAAACCCGTGCACTATCGGCGCAGAGAAGCCGCGCCGCCCCCAACGGAAGCGGCTTTTTTACGTCCAAACATCTGGCATTGCTTCTATGGCGGGCCGGATGGGGGAGCCGCAAGGCTCGCCGGTTCCGATAGTCCGGTTTTCTACCCCCGTTCGGTTCCGCCACCCTTTTGTAGAAAGAAGGGTAGCGGGGTTACTACCGCACTATCGGAGTCATGCCATGACACATTCCGCCCAAGACGCACCCGCGCCGGTTGTGCACCTTCCGCACAACGTCGAACTTCCCATCATTTTTTATCAAGGTCAGCCCGTCATCACG
>LXRJ01000311.1 GCA_001684025.1 Candidatus Glomeribacter gigasporarum
TCCAGGTTGAGCCGACAGGCGTACCGGCCATCCGCGCTCTGTTCGAGGCGGACATACTGTTTTTNGGCTAGTTGCGCCAGAGTGCTCAGGCAGTCCGGTTCCGTTAACCGGGCKGCMTCGCACAGGCGCTCGAAAYGGCTGATCTSGTGCCAGCCSAGNCNKWWAGGNNCAGSGRSARTKTGCCGCGCCGRTGCAGCACGMMCARGGCRCGCAGCACGGCKTKTTGATGGGRCATCAGSTCWGKCATSGCAAGGCGTCGAATCATGTGGGTCTCGCTRGCRTTCATGACCGCACCTTTTTGCCAAGCGACGCCAGACGGTTGTAAAGGCGCATCACCGGCAGTACCTCTGCCAACGCGCGTTCAGTCATGTTGGGTCTCCTCCTGTCTGTTTGCCTCCTCTGCCTGCAAGCTCAGCCCCGTTAGATTCCTGAAGTGGCTGCAAAAGTCCTCATAGACCACATGACGAATGACATCTGTCATCGACCGCAAGGCACGCTCGTGATAGTGGGATGCTATGTCTATAGTTTTCATAACCGCATCCTGTACTACGCGCTTCACCTCATCTAGCGTAAACGTGCGTTCAGTCATGTTGGGTTCCTCTCTTCCTTTTGTAGAATGAATCGACGTCCATATGAACGCGCTGTTCGGGCTAAAAGCCAAGCCAAAAATTTAAGGAGCATTCAGAATGCCCCGCGCCGCCCCAACGCCTTGCCGTCATCCGGGTTGTGCCGCGCTTGTGGAAATCCCAGGGTATTGTCCGTGCCACCGCGCCGATAGCCGGCAATGGGACAGCACCGCCCGTGCCCGCCGGCGTCATGCCAAACGCGCCCTCCCGTTGCAGGGGACCGCCTGGCGGCAATTACGGGCGCAGGTGCTGCGTGAAACGCCGCTGTGCGCGGCCTGTGGGCGGCAGGGGCGCGTCGTGGCGGSGACGGKCGTCGATCATATCGACGGCGATGCGAGGAACAACGACCGCGCCAATCTGCAGCCGTTGTGCGCGTCGTGCCATGCCGCCAAGACCGCCCGCGAGGACGGCGGTTGGGGGAACCGGCGGCGGCAGGGGTAGCGGTTGCGGGAGGGATGAAGGTGCATCAGAGGCCAAACGCGC
>LXRJ01000124.1 GCA_001684025.1 Candidatus Glomeribacter gigasporarum
GTCGCCCACTTAGGCAAACTTTTTTTATGGGGTCATTAAAGCACAATGCGAGCCGATGCGGGTAGATGTCGGCGCTTGCGAGGGACTGTAAGCAAATGCGGGCTTTTGGAGGCGTTTTTCGGGTTGGTGCTTATTCCTTTCGTTCAAAAGACATCCCATGCCGGTGGCATGGGAAAAACAGCGGGAAATTGTGAGGGGATTTGGAGGGTAAAAAAGATTGAGCTGCAATTACTTTGCCATGTTGCCTTCAAGGACGGATTAATTCATCCACTTTTGCTTACCTCTAATCTGCCAGTTCGATCAGATGATCCACAGGCAGGTTAAGGCACTGTTCGTGCGTAATAATAATCAGAATGCCATTTCTCATATGCGCTTGAAAAAGTTGAAGCACGTGATCAACGGATTGGGCATCGAGATTGGCGGTCGGTTCATCGAGAATCAATACGGCGGGAAACCGAACCAAGGCACGTGCTAAGGCGAGACGCCGACGCTGGCCGCCTGACCAGTCTCCGCCGGCATCACCGATTTTATCGTCCAACGACAAAGATTTTTTCTGCAAGATATGATCAATGCCTAATGCCCGGCAGCTTGCCGCCAGCCGTTCATGCGATATATTGGAATTGCCAAGCGTAATATTGTCGCGCACTGTACCGGCGAACAGGTAATCTTTTTGGGGGACATACAGTACTGCATCACGGATCGCTTCCCGGTCAAGGGTTCTGGCGTCGATGTCATCCAGATAAAAGGTGCCTTCCACAGGCTCCTGGAAACGGTTTAGCACGCGAGCGAGCGAGGTCTTGCCGATGCCGTTCGGCCCTTTCAGGACGATGATCTGTCCTTGCCGCCATTCCGCTGACAAGGGACGCAGCAAAACTTTCCCATTGTAGCCGGCTTGCAGCTGATCAAGCCGCAATTGATGAACCTGCGTGATTACACGGCTGGCAAGCTTTTCGGTATAGCGCGACTGATTCATCAATAGGCAGAGCGGCAGCATGTCCGCAAAAGCGCGTGTGACGCGCTCGCCGGCGCGAATCAGCGCTGAAATGGGCGCGATCAGCTGGAAGTACGACAGCACGATGATCGTGATATCTGTGGCTGGGCGTTCGATATGGGTCGGGGCCCAATAATAGGCCATCAGGATAAGACCTATTCCACCCCAGCAGAGTCCTTCCAGCGCTACATGCTTGGTCAGAAACAAACGCCCGTGAGAAAGGACACTACGCCATGTATTGGAGAGATGCGCTGACAGGCGCGCCATGAAGTGAATCTCGGTGCCGAAGCTGCGAATGGCCTCGGCGAGCGCATGGGCCTGGCCAATCTCCTCGACAATCTCGGCCTCCGCCGCATGCAGCCTTTTGGATGAGCGCCTTTCCCGACCGATAGTGCCAGTGTTCACCAGCAGCACGAGCAGTACAATGATCAGCATCGCGAGCCCAGATAGCCAGCTGACTCGCGTGACCATCAGGGAGACTGAAACCACAAGACCGATGAGATAAGGCGCAATCTGCGAGAATAGGTCCCCAACTAGGCTATGCGCGGCCTGCATGCCTTTCGAGTAGGCATGCAGGGTCTGTGACCCCGAGGTGTCCCAGAACCGCTGCGCACCGTCTAGAACGGCAGCCAGTGTTGCCTGCGCGACATCATGACCAATGCGCTCCCGTGACAATAAAATCAGATAGGAGGCACAGGACATGGCCAGTCCACCGAACAAGCCAGCGATGGCGTAGGCGCCCAGATAAGCTATGCCTGCCCGACTGGCGCCATCGGTCAGTCTGGAAATCGCAGCACCCAGCAGATAAGGTTGGATCGCCGAGAAAACCGTGTTCATCGTCGCCGTCAGCGCAGCCCCCAAAATGGCCAACCGTGTCGCTTGGCTCACCCTACGTCTGAGCACCCTCAGACAAAAACGACCTGCTTTCTCTGCAGGTTCAGACCGCTCTCCGCCGTTCTGCTTCAGCGTAGCTTTTTGCATCCTGAAAAGGGCCGAAAGCTTGCCTAGTCGGAAAAGCGGCATGATTTCTGGCGGATATAACGACGCAGAAGGCACTCCAACCGAACCGCTGTATAGAAAGCAAGCATCGGCAGCTGGGGGTTGCCTGTATTGATCAAGCGTCGGTACTGTTCAGAAATCTGACTAGTATTCAATATTCGATGGTCATGTAATACGCTTTCAGAAAAATACCGATCCATGTTAAAGGTTATCAGGTCGTTCATAAATACGCGGTCGAAGTTCTCCCGATATCTGGGAAAGATAAAATAGTCGCTTAAGCCTCCCCGCGCGAGCATCATCCTGTTCAGCAATCTGTCTTTCTTGAGCGCCTCCGGTAACATCTGCGCAAATTGTATAATTTGCGGGTCGATATAGGGACTTTTGGGCCATACGCCCTGATGCAGAAAAAGCCTGGCCCGAATGAAAGAGGAGGTAACCCCGGTCAGCACAGGCGGTGCATTGTCCGAAACGGGCGGCGTGTCACCGAAAAACAGCGTTTTCCAGCATACATCTGATGATGGAACGTCCTCTGAATTGATCAAGGTCAATTCATCGCCGCCGATACCCGTCAGCACCAGGTCCAGTTTTTCCTCCGAAACGCTGTTCAGGGCCGCCAACACACCGTCCCAGTAAATCTCATCGTAAATGCCGCACGCGTATTGGTTGGGTAGTGACTCATCGCTCATAGACGAGAACGGTCTGCACAGTGAGGATGTAATACTTTTATTCTCCAATCGCAGTTTGGAAGCGATCTCCTGTATGCGATGGGTTTGCTGCTCACCTGCCACTCCTTCGTGCACCAGGCTATAGGCACGCAGACCCTTTGGATATAGCTTTGCTGCCGCAACCGCTAGGCATGAAGAGTCCAGGCCCGCGCTGAGTTCGATCACCGGGTGTCTGGACAGATCAAGATGAGGCGCTATGGCATTTTGGATCAGCTGGGTGAACGCGCCGATCACGTCAGCGTTTGGCGTGAGGATCGACGGTTCAAAAGGCGTCAGATCCGTTGGGTTAGCTATATCCAGTTTAGCCGGGTTGAGCTGCCAACAGGCTGAATCGCCGGGCAATAGCCAAAATACGTCGTTGACCAGGCTGTTCCGTTCTGCTTTGGGGCCGTGTACGATAAATTGACGGGCTTGGTGGCGGGAAATGGTCAGTTCGGAACGTGAGCGGAGGATTTCTTCAAAATCCCAGGATAGTGTGACACTTTCCGGCTCTATAGAGATAAAAAGCGGAACGGCCGCATGCGCTGTGCGATGAAAACTGGGGGGCGCACGCTGCACTTTTGGGAGCACGATCAATACTCCATCACCTGCAGTCTGATGGGTGACCCACGCTTGCAATGCAGCACTGTCATAACCCTTGGGAGGCGCCTCACAAGAGACTTCCATCACGCTGAAGGCGATGGCATCACAGCACTGATGCGCTATGGAGCCAAGAAACGGACTTTTTAACGGTGTTATGGCGCTCTTGTGACCCAACCGCCAACCGCCGTCCGATGTGGGGCTCCAATCCTGATACAGGTCGTCGCGGTAAAGGGTTGCTTTCAGCATGCTTACTCTTTTAAACAAAAGAGCCTCCCGAAGGAGGCTCAGCAGAAATGGGTTGCAGCGAGTTAATCCTCGCACCAGCCTTGGTCGCTACAACCACGTGGTTTGGGAACAATCGTAGCGCTACCTTTTCGTGCAGAAGTAGCAAAAACGGCAGTTAGAATCTTCATGTTTCTATCCTCCTAGAAGTAGGAAAATTGTATGCAACCAACCCCAATCAGTGGAGATATCCAATATTATTAATTATTGCATACATTAATTATTATACTAGTCATTTCATGAATATCAAATACTCATAGGAGTTTCGCGCTTTGCAGAAAAGTCCTTAAAACCCAAGGGTTTCGAGCGTGCTGCTTGTGCTGATACCAACAGCGGTTTTCCGCATAGAAGCAGCGATTTCTTGAAATCCGGCCCTCGGAAAGTGCGAAACTCCTACTACAAAACAAGGTACTCCAGAGAGCGATTTTTATTTGGCAACAGGTCTCATGAAGACCTGCTACGTAGGCAATCAGGACATGGAAAGGCTCAAACCTTCCTCTGCCAAGGCCCG
>LXRJ01000127.1 GCA_001684025.1 Candidatus Glomeribacter gigasporarum
CCAAGGCCAGATGGCGCGCATGAGACAGGCGCAATGGGAGACCCAAGCCCGCCACCAGAAAGCCGCTGCCACCCAGCTCAGGACCGTCGAACATCGGGACGCTGAGCGGCTCGCCCATATTTCCAAATAGTATCATCAGGAGTTGCAAAATGCCAAAGCTGAACATGCCCGCCTATTGGTTGAGTTGCGCCGTGCTCGCAGGCTGTACATCCCTATCCAGTCCCGACCTTCCCATGCAGGCGGTGTGTCCGCAACTGCCCCCGCCACCCGCGTCGGTGATGGTCAAACGCGCGCCGAACTTTCAACAGAGGCTGCTCGATTTCTTGTCGGAGAGGCCGAAAGGGCCGACCAGATCACCCGGCAGTTAGCGGCGTGTCAGGCTGTGGTGCGCGCCGATAGAGGCCAGCCGTAGTTCAACGTTATGTACCGCTTGGGCTTGCTGTATCGGTTGAGGCCGGTTCTTTGCCCCGCAGCCCTTCCGGTAGCCAGCCCGTCTGGCTGACAAGACGCTGCGCCGCCTCTGCCGCCTCCGCCTTCTTCATTTTCATCAGCTTGTCCGCCTCGGCCTTCGATACCGCCTCGGACACGATTTCCGCAATCCGCGCCTTGGACACATGCATGAAATAGCTATCCTGCGTCGGCTGCCACCACTTCCCCATATCGAGAGACAGCGCCTGCGCGATTTTCTCAGACGGATGCGCCGTGTCGTGCACTGTAACGCCATTGACGGTGGCAGCCGTACAGAACGCCAGCAAAGACAAAAGGGTGTCCTGCGACTGCTTAAGCAGCCAGCCGAACAGGGCTGCGCCGTCTTCTGGCAGTTGCTTTTCCCACGCTGTTCGCTGCGTGTTGAGCGTCTGCCAAGCCTGGCTGCTTTCGAGATCGGGCGCAGCTCGGGCCAGCAGCGATTCAGTCGATTCACTCTGCACCTGGACCGCACTATGATGATAGTAACGGCTATTTCTGAAAAATACAGATAAAACCAGGCGGTGGGTGATTGCCACCAGCGCGATCTCCGGTCGTTTAGAAAGTTCCGCCTGGAGGGCAGCGGTGCGCTGGGCGCTCAACCGTCGCATCAGTTTCTCGGAATGGACAGGTTTTTTGGGAGGTAGTGCGGCGCGTGTTTGCTGATCAGCGCTCGCGCGGGGGCGTGCATCATCAGGACGCACCAGTCCTCGCTGAATCTGCACCCCGCCGTCCCGCCCGATAAAAATCACAGCGCCGGCCTGCCGCAGGGTGTCTTCCGCCCAATCGTCCGCCGCCGCGTCCATTGCGTCGATCTTTTCCGCCAGCTGCACGCTTTGCTGTTCAAGCGCAAGAACAGCGGCATCGTTGGGATCGACCTCGTCTGGCAGTGCGTCTATTTGCGCCTGGAGGGTATCCTGCTGTTCATGCAGGGCCTTCAGCGTCTTTTCCTGTGCCTCCGTCCATGGGCGGCGCGTCGGTCGGATACGGGCGTAGCGCGAGAATTCCGAATAATCGTAGTCCATCCGGACCTCCACCCACGCCCACCCTTCCGCGCGCACTTCGGAGGCGACCGCTTCCAGTTTCTTCTGCGCCAGCTGTTCCAGCAGCGACCGGTCCGTCAGATAGCCGGCCTCCTCCTCGGCAAATAAATCCCTGCGTACAAAGCCCCCCGCCGCCTCGTAGGCGGCGATGCCGACGCAACGCGCAAGCGGATGCTGCGCCTCGACTTCCTGCTCGGTGATCCGTTTGCGCAAAGAAAAAGGCGACCGCTCCCAGACGGGGGCACCCCACCAGATGCGTTCTTGTGTTTCGTGATCGTCGCTTAAAGTCAGCGACATCAACTGTTCCAGCGTCATTTTATCTTCGCGGAACAGCGCCAGTAGTTTTGGCGACAGGCGGGCCAGCTTGAGCCGACGCTGAACCAATCGGGGCGAGAGACCGAACAACGCCGCCACGTACCCAACGCTCTTACCGTTGTCCACCAATGCCTTAAACGCTTCAAATTGATCGGCTGGATGCATGAAGGCCTGCATCTGGTTTTCGATCAGGCTCGCGGCGATTGCTTCCGTGTGACTCAGCACTTTGCAGGGCACTGGAAAATCCTGTGGCAACTTGCCTTCGGAGGCCAGCAGATTGAGCGCCCGCCAGCGCCGCCCGCCGGCGACAACTTCATAGCCAGCGCGCTCGTTCTCTTTGGACGGGCTTGGCACGACCACAAGATTCTGCAGCAGCCCTTCAGCGGCAATCGTGGCAGCCAGGACTTCTATTGCTTCTGAGTCTTCCGACGGCGTCTTGCGGACATTGCGTGGCGAAAGGCGCAGTTGAGGGAGGGGAATCAGCGTGATCGGTGGATGAGGCTCACAGCGGTCTTGTGTCATGGGTGCTCCTGGCTCAAAGAAGCCTGTTCGAGTGTCTTGCTAACAGGAAGACGGCCCTGCATTGACGCGCTGTGCACCAAAAAAGCCAAGTCGTGTGTCGCTCGAATCCAACCAAGACGAGCAGGGGCAGGGCGTTAAGCCGCGGGTGGCTCCGGCCAGACGATCTGATCAGGAAAGCCCGACTGCGCATCGATCCGCACGAGGTCCCGTTGATACGCGGCCCAGGCTTTAAACCGCGCGGTTTCCGCCTCGTCGAGTAAAGCAGGTGGAGGCTGTGTTCAGTGGGGACGGATCGGCGGGAGGGTGGTCACGGGTATAATGACAGGCGCTTTGCAGCAAGCAGCTTTCACACTTCGGCTTCTGCTTCCGGCATCTTGTCTTTGCATGGATGACAATCAAAGCGTGATATTGATTATAGAGCGACACCTCGTTTGGCAAGCTATGCTCGAAAAGCTGCTGAAGCTTATCATAGGAGGGGTTGCCAATGATCCATCGCAAGCGCTGCGCCAGCCTTCGCGTATAGGCATCGATCACAAAGACGGGCCGTTCGAAGGCGTACAACAGCATATCGTCTGCGGTTTCCGGGCCAATGCCGTGTACAGCGAGCAGAGTGCTTCGCAGGGCATGGGTCGGCCACGATTGCAAGGCATCAAAACCGCCGGCGGCTAGATACCAGCGGCAAAAATGCCGCAGCCGTTGGGCCTTGAGCCGAAAGTAGCCGGCGGACTTGAGACATTCCTCTAAAAGATCGGGCGAAACGCATAGTATCTGCCCTGGATTCAGGCAGTCCTTGACTTTCAACCCGCAATGGCCTGTTCAACATTCGACCAGGCGGTATTCTGGGTCAGGATCGCACCGACCATGACTTCAAAGGGTGTCTCTGCCGGCCACCAGGCTTGGGAACCGTACATAGCGAGCAGGGCCTGATAGACTGTCAGTAACTGCTGGCGAGTCACTGTCCGGCTCCCTGTACTCAGCACGGTGCGCATTTGACCAGCGGCACACGCAGGCATAGGGTATTGCAGAATTGGCGCTGCGAGGTTCTCAATTCGAGAGAGGGCATGACATGAAACTGTACTATTCCAAAGGGGCCTGCTCTCTGGCGGTCCGTATCATCGTGCACGAAATCGGTCTTAACTGCGAGTTCGAGTCCGTCGATCTGAAAACCAAACAGACGGAAACGGGCCAGGACTTTTGGCAAATCAAYCCSAAAGGCAGTRTTCCCGCGCTGGTTTTGGATAATCAGGAARTGCTGACGGAAAATGCAGTGATYCAGCAATAYYTGGCAGATAMRYAYRAAGCSAYGSAKCTKCTGCCGCCKGYTSSRGACTTKMAGCGCTATCGCGTKCTGGAATGGCTRAATTTYATYGCAGCAGACCTGCATAAGGGCTGYGGGCCGYTGATGAAACCCCAATTGTCTGAAGACGTGAAAGAAAACGTSTTAAGGCCCCTCTTCAATACAAAGCTGCGGTATCTCTCACAGCACTTGAGTCAGCCCCCGTATCTG
>LXRJ01000215.1 GCA_001684025.1 Candidatus Glomeribacter gigasporarum
CCCCTCTGGATTAGGCAAATTCCCCCCTTAGGNCCCCCCCGGAATCCCAAGATAACTCTCTATTAAGAGGTAGTAGCACTGAGGATAGAGGCTAGGTATGTCAACCTATTAGCAATGGATTCCATTGCTATTCATCCCACTACGGTGATTTACCTTGCATTATTGCGTGCTTTCTTCTTCGAGGTTAAACGGCGATTAGATTACGACTGGTTAATTCACTTAGCCTTAGATTTCACAAGTCGGGTTATTGGGATAAGGTTCGATTATGGTTTCATTCTTGATTTAGATTGCCTTGAGTCTATACTTCTTCGTATTCATTTGAATAGATTCATTCGCCAAGGAGTCTTATGGCTCAAGGTGAAAGGTTTTCACCTGACCGGGGGGGCCTAAGGGGGGGTTATCTGCAGGGCCCGCGAAGAATAAACCCTACGCAAGATCAAGTGAAGCCCCCCCGGCTTCAAAGAAGCCCCGCCTACGGCCCCMCCCCGCCGCAAGAAAGAATCAGTGCTCATTGATCGTTGATGCTAGCAAGGACACTTCAACATTATTTGGCCTTACCCCTTATCTGCCTTGCCTTTATTTACTATGAGCTTCATTCCTTCATAGAGGTAATAGTAGGGGTGGCTATCCCTAACTCACTTGCTTTCTACTGCTTCGTGCTTTCTTTTATGCTTGCTACCATGAGCAAGTGAAACTGCTCCTTCTATTAAATAGAGATGATAAATCTGAAGTGGAATCCGGATCAACCCTGGAGTATCGACACTCTGCTGAGACTCGCCAGCACATCTCGGAAAGTAGACGCGGGGCTAACCAGCCTCTTTTTGGTCATGGGCGGGGGCCCGGCCTTTAGCCCCCCGCAAGAGTCATATGCCTGAGCCTGAGACTAAATCTACAATATCTGCAGCAATGACAGGGCATCCTTACTACGGGAAAACTCACCCCTGAAAGCTTAATTGGAGGCCACAATCCGCGGTCTAAGCGAATCTACCAATTCGCCGCTGAACATACTACTTTAATAGCTTTGACTCTATCCGCCATGGTTGCTACCATGGCAGCTGAGCTTTCAGGTATATGAGCTTACGCGCTGCCTGAAGGCAGGTACTCTACCCCATGGTAGTTGTAATCTTTCTTACATTGGCCCTTGCACGGAGTAGCCAAATACCTTAATCCTATTCTTTCTCTTGATGTCTTTCTTTTCCCTTTTCCTTGCTTAGCTCTCCTTCTTTCTTCTTCCTTGTTACTCCGCCCTTTTCTCCTCTCCTCTCCTCTCCTCTCCTTCACATGTGCTCTTTTCTTCTTACCCTCCACTACTTCAAATTCCCCCTTCTGAGTGGTGAGTCTATAAAGAGTCAAGAAAACTCTCTTCACTACTTTTCACCTGCCTTGCTATGGCATACCAAGCATAACAATCATGTAACATTGGGGTTGTAACCTATAACCTAACCCAAAGCAAAGGCAATACTACCTATGATTAACCCCCCTAACCCTTAACATTCCTTTTCTTGAGAAATGCCAGAGTGATATCAAAAGGGAGTGTAAGTGAATAGGAAGAGTTTATAGCTACCAAGAATAGTCAAATTGAAACATGGATAAGCGAGCATAGGTTAGTGGTAAACCGTGTGCCTTCCAAGCATGATTCGCGTGTTCGAGTCACGCTGCTCGCATGTGAAGGTAGAAGGATAGTATCAATAGATACTAGGTGACATAAGTCACCCATCATAACTGAGTTCTCAGAACTGAGAAAGTCCTTCCTTACTGGCAGAATCACCTGCAACTTAACCTATTTTCAACGTACAGTGGTAGATAACTCTACAACCTCTTTAGAGGCTAGCCTTTTGGTTTTCAACCGTTGAATGGGGGATAAAGGTAAATCAATGAAGATAAAGCCTAAAGATTCAAAATGGATAAATCAGGGGTGAGTTTTCCTGTAAGAATGATGGTTAAATTGGATACTTAGGGGCCCAGGGAGCTTAACTCATTACCCCTTTCTCTTCTAACCGTAGTACTGTAGTACTCTTGCTCCTTTGCATATCAATAGCTCAGAAGAAT
>LXRJ01000022.1 GCA_001684025.1 Candidatus Glomeribacter gigasporarum
TTGGCAAACCATGCCCGCGCGCCTGCTGGTCAGAGGCGATATCGTGCGCGTGCGCGCGGGAGATTTTGYCCCCGCCGATCTGCGCCTGTTCGACGGCGCTGTACAGGTCGATCAGTCCGCGCTCACGGGCGAGTCGCGCGAGATTGACCAAGGGCGCGGCGACGTGCTGCACTCTGGCTCGACCATTAGGCACGGCGAAGCCAGCGGCGTCGTCATCGCAACGGGCGCGCGCACCTATTTCGGCCGCACTGTGCAGTTGGTGGAAAGCGCGCGTCCGAAACTGCATTCCGAAGCCGTCGTCACCCGCCTGGTCAAATGGATGTGCGCGATTGTCGGCACGCTCGTTGCCGCGACCTGGGTCATGTCCCGGATGCGCGGCATTGCGCCGTTTGAGACGCTGCCGATTGCGCTCGTTTTGATGATGGGCGCGGTACCCGTCGCCCTGCCGGCCATGCTGACCGCAAGCATGGCGATCAGCTCGGTCGCGCTGGCGCGCCGCGGCGTACTCGTCACCCGCTTGAACGCCATCGAAGATGCGGCCACGATGGATGTGCTATGCGCGGACAAAACGGGCACTTTGACGATGAATCGCCTCTCGCTGGAAAGCAGCGCACCGCAGCCCGGATTTACCGAAAACGATGTCATTCGCATCGGCGCGCTCGCATCCAACGCCGCCAATGCCGACCCCATTGACCGCGCTTTTTTGCAAGCCGCCCAAAGCCGCGGTCTATTTGATCAGAACGCCAAAATGCGTTCTTTTGAACCCTTTTCCGCGAAGACGCGTCATACGCGGGCGATAGTCGATATCGATGGCCGGACTTTGCGCGCGGTGAAAGGCGCATTGCGCACCGTTGCCAAAGCGGCGGATCTGGAGGATGCGGCCATCGCAGCGCTTGAGGCGCGCGCCGAAAAAGCCGCGCGCCAGGGCATGCGCGCCCTGGCCGTCGCCTGTGCGGAGCATGATCGTCCTTTACAGCTGGTGGGGCTTGCCTTTCTGTATGATGCGCCGCGTCCGGACGCCCAGCACTTAATCGACGAACTGCGCGCGCTTGGGATTCAAATCAAAATGCTCACCGGCGATGCGTTGATCGTTGCGCGTGAAATCGCCCGCAGACTGGGTTTGCACAAGATTCTGCGCGCGCCCAAATGGCGCGCGATGCAGCAAGAAGCGCATACGCGCGCGCAGAATCTGGCTCACCATGCAGACGGTTTCGCTGAAGTCTATCCAGAAGACAAATTCCAGATTGTGCAAAGCCTGCAAGCGACCGGTCATATCGTTGGCATGACGGGCGATGGCGTAAACGATGCGCCTGCGCTGCGGCAGGSGGRAGKGGGSMTTGCGGTGCGCGGCGCCGCCGACGTTGCCAAAGGCGCAGCGAGCATCGTACTGACGGCGGAAGGTCTGGCCGGCATGGTCCATCTGGTCCGTCATGGGCGTGCGATTCATCAGCGCGTGCTGACCTGGATCCTCAACAAAATCAGCCGCACGACATTAAAGGCGGGATTTGTCGTGATTGCTTTTCTGGCCACTGGCAAATTTGTCATTTCCGCGTTGGCGATGATTTTGCTGGTTCTGATGACGGATTTTGTCCAAATTACGATGGCCACAGATCATGTGCATGCGCCGCTTAAACCGCAAACGTGGGAAATTGCACCGTTCGCGCGCGTTGCCCTCGCACTCGGCGGGCTGATGCTGGTGGAAGCGCTTGGCCTGTTGGCGTTCGGCTGGCATCATTTCGGCCTCGCTGAACATGAAGGGCGTTTGCAAACGTTTACGTTTCAGCTCTTATTGTTTTTCGGTCTGTTTTCTATCCTGTCGATTCGCGAGCGGCGCGCATTCTGGACTTCCCGGTCCAGCGCGCCGTTCGCCGCCGCCCTCGCCATCGACGCCTGCGCGGGGCTGTTGATCGGACTGCGCGGTCTGGGAAATCTTGAACCGCTGCCGCTCGCTCAAAACGCCTGGGTTTTTGGCTATGCGGGCTTCTGTGCGCTGGGTCTAAACGACTTGATCAAAACGGCTCTGATCGCGCGCCGCCCCGCATAGCGGAGCACGCGAAACCACAGATGACACCGCACAAACATGAGCAATCGTCACCGCTGTCACCGCTGACGCATTCACATCACGCCTCATCCGCGCAACGGCTCNGGGTTGCCGCTCCTAACCGGCTTCGTGGTGGCCTCGATGCTCGGCGGCGGCGTTTTCAATCTGCCGCAAAATATGGCCGCCGGCGCTGGTCTGGGCGCGGTCATTCTCGCCTGGATGATCACCTTTGCCGGTGTCTACGCCTTAGCAAACACGTTTCGCCTGCTGGCGCGCTGCCGGCCGGATTTGAGCGCCGGCATTTATGCTTATGCACGGGCTGGATTCGGTCCGTGCGCGGGCTTTGAAATGGCCTGGGGATACTGGCTTTCGGCAGCGTTTGGCAACGTTGCATTCGCTGTTTTGATTCATCAAACCCTGGGCTACCTTTTCCCGGCAGTGAAGGAGAGCGCTCTGCGCGCGCTGATATCCGGCACATTATTGATCTGGATCATGCACAGCATTGTCCTATCGGGTGTAAAAAAGGCACTTGTGTTGAATTTACTCTCTGGACTGCTGAGCCTGGTCATGATGTTCGCCATTCTGGTCGTCATGGCGCGCGCGGTGAACGCTGAACGGCTCGTAGCGGATCTCTGGGGAACGCGCGCTCAGCTCGGCAGCGTTTTGGCACAAATCAAAAGCACGATGCTGGTGACGCTTTGGGTTTTTACCGGAATTGAAGGCGCCGTTGTGCTCTCAGGACGCGCGGCGCGGCCCGCGCAGATCGGCGCTGCGACCTTGATGGGTCTAGCTGTCTGCACGCTGCTCTACGTACTGATGTCTGTTTTACCGTTTGGCTTGATGCCTCAACCCGAATTAGCCAAACTCGCCGCGCCCTCGGCTGCATCCGTATTACAAAAGTTGCTCGGCGGCTGGGGCCAAACGCTGGTCGTTGCAGCGCTGCTGCTCACCTTGCTCAATAGTTGGCTGGCCTGGACGGTTCTCGCCGCGGAACTGCCCTTTGAAGCGGCGCAAGGCGGCTTATTCCCGCGTTTTCTAGCGCGTAGAAACCGCTTTGGCGCGCCGGCGCGCGCACTTTGGATATCCAGCCTCCTGATGCAAATGATTCTCTTCGTCGCGGTGTTCGCAGAAGACATCTGGCGCTGGCTGATCTCAATGACCAGCGTGATGATTTTGCCGCCTTATCTGGCCAGCGCGGCATTTTTATGGCGCAGCGCCGCTGCGCGCCAGCCCGCGCCAGATTCCGGCGTCAGCCGGCGCGCAGCGAGGATCAGCAGTGGACTGAGTATGGCCTACTCCGTCTGGCTGCTCTATGCGGCCGGGCCGAAGTTTGTCTTGATATCAGCGCTCCTGTTCGCGTTCGGCCTGCCTATTTACTACTACGCCCGGCGCGAACGGATGCGCGGCACATCTGCATTATGACGATATTGGGCGTTCATTCCGAAGCCGGCAAACTGCGCATGGTCCTCGTCTGCCGGCCCGGGCTTGCGCAACGGCGCTTAACGCCTGGCAACTGCCGGCAATTCTTATTTGACGATGTGTTATGGGCCGATCAAGCCATCGCCGATCACGCCGTTTTCGTTCAGGCGATGCAGTCGCGCGGCATCGAAGTGCTTGAATTCCAGCATCTGCTTGGTGAAGTCTGCTTGCGTTCGGACGCGCGCAGTTGGATTCTCGACCGCATCGTGAACGAAGCGGAAATCGGTATCGGCATGCTGCGCGAATGCCGGCTTTGGCTCGAAGAACTGCCCGCGCACCGGCTCGTCGACGCGCTGATCGGCGGGGTCGCAAAATCCGAACTGCCCTTCGATGCGCGCGGTCTATTTGGCGGCGCGCTGGAAGATTCCGATTTTGTGATCGCGCCTCTGCCGAATTTGATTTTTCAACGCGACCCAAGCGCGTGGATTTATGGCGGCGTTACCCTGAACCCGATGTTTTGGCCGGCGCGGCGACGGGAAACGCTCTTAGCCGCCGCCGTGTATTTATTTCATCCGCGCTTTTCAGGAATGGTCAAGACGTGGTGGAGCGGCGTCGATGAACCGCCCTGCCGTCAAACATTAGAAGGCGGAGATATTATGCCCATCGGCCAGGGCGTTGTACTGATTGGCATGAGCGCGCGCTCCAGTCCGCAGGCGATTACCCGGCTGGCGCGCACGCTGTTCGCACAACGCGGCGCGCAGCGCGTCATCGCGTGCCAACTGCCGAAGATGCGCGCAGCGATGCATCTAGACACCATTTGTACTTTTCTTGACTTTGATTTCGTCAGTATTTATCCCGCCGTGGTGGACAAAATCCGCTGCACCAGCCTGTATCCTGGCGATCAGTCCGGACAAATCCGCTACCAGCGCCACGACGAACCTTTTCTGACCGTGATTGCGCACGCCTCGGGCATTCCTTCGCTGCGCGTTTTGACCACCGGCGGCAATGCCTATGAAATGGAATCCGAACAATGGGACGATGGGAATAATGTGCTTGCGCTCGACCGGCGCGTTATCATTGCCTATGATCGCAATTGCCATACCAACCAGAAGATGCGTCAAGCGGGCATCGAAGTGATCGAGATTCCAGGCGCAGAGCTGAGCCGCGGACGCGGCGGCGCGCATTGTCTGAGCTGTCCAATCGCGCGCGACCCAATTCCGCGCGCATGATGAAAAGCGTTGAATCAGCATGCATGCGGCACCGGCAATCTACACATTGGAAGGACGGACCCATGCGAATCGTGATCGCACTCGGCGGCAACGCGCTTCTTAAACGCGGCGAACCTGCCAGTGCAACTGCGCAGCGCGCCAATGTGCGCGCTGCGGCACAGAGCATTGCCCGCGCCGCGGCGCAACACGATCTGGTCATTGTGCACGGCAATGGGCCGCAAGTCGGATTGCTCGCGCTGCAGGCAGAACATGCGCCGCATGCAGAGCCGTTTCCGCTGGACGTGCTCGACGCCGAGACGGAGGGTATGATTGGATACATCATCGAGCAGGAATTGAGCAACGCGCTGCCCGCCAAACGCGCCTTTGCAACCTTGCTTACCATGGTTGAAGTCGATCCGGTCGATGCCGCATTCAACACACCTGATAAACCGATCGGGCCGGTGTACTCAAAAACGCGCGCGCAGCGGCTGGCGCACAGCAAAGGCTGGCGTGTTGCGTCGGACGGCAAGGGCTTCCGGCGCGTTGTGCCCAGCCCGCGCCCGCAGCGCATCGTCGAGATGCGCCCGATCCGCTGGCTGCTGGAGAAAGGGACGGTTGTCATTTGCGCGGGCGGCGGCGGCATTCCAGTGATTGCGGATCAAAACGGCGCGCGGCACGGCGTTGAAGCGGTCATCGACAAAGATCGCTGCGCCGCGCTGCTCGCGCATGAAATCCAGGCGGATTTACTGGTGATTGCCACTGACGTGCCGACGGTCTTCGCGGATTGGGGATTGCCAACACAGCGTCCAATTCTACGCGCGCATCCAGATGAATTAAGCGCGTTGCATTTCGCCGCCGGGTCGATGCAACCCAAAATTGAAGCCAGCTGCGCATTTGCGCACACGCCCAACCAGCGCGCTGTGATCGGCGCACTCACCGCGCTTGAGCAATTGATCAATGAAAACGTCGGCACTCTGATTTCAAATCAAATCCCGGGAATTGAATACGGTCATTAAAATCACGGGTGTGCAGTAAGATCGTGAACAGGTTCTTAGAATTCATTGGGAAAACAGGCTTGGTCAACGCTGAGCACGATTCCCGTCCGGCGCTAAAATACGTATTTTTGCGGACAATCGCGAGATATCCAGCGCGTTCCATTTCTATCTCCTTGAATCATGTCTTCTCAAATCTTACGCCAGCATGAGCAAGTATGACCTTGAACAATGCGTACGCAGAAGCTTGGATCAATATTTTCTTGATCTGAATGGCTCGCGTCCGCACGATATTTATAAAATGATCATCGCGTGTGTTGAGAAGCCACTGCTTGAATATCTGCTTGAACGGGCGGCCGGCAATCAGTCGCAGGCTGCTGAATCCTTAGGCATCAACCGCAATACATTGCGCAAAAAGTTGCAACTGTACAATCTTCTTTGATGCATGATTCGACAAGCGCTTCTTTCCGTTTCTAACAAAGCGGGGATTATTGAATTCGCCCGTGCACTCACGACGCAAGGCGTCGCCCTCCTCTCTACCGGCGGCACCGCGCAGCATTTAATGCGCGCGGGTATCGCGGTCACCGAAATCGCTGATTACACAGGTTTTCCCGAGATCCTGGACGGGCGCATCAAAACCTTGCATCCTAAGGTGCACGGCGCGCTGCTCGCGCGGCGCGATTCTGTCGCGCATTGCAGCGCGCTTGAGGCGCACGGCATTGACACCATCGACCTGCTGGTCGTCAATCTTTATCCTTTTGCACAAACCATCGCGCAAGCGGATTGCACGCTTGAAAACGCAATCGAACAGATCGATATTGGCGGGCCCGCCATGCTGCGCGCGGCGGCGAAAAACTATCGCGATGTGAGTGTTGTGGTTGATCCGGATGATTATGAAACCGTGCTGGCTGAAATGCGCGCGAATGGCAGCGCGGTAGACGCGCACACGCGTTTTTGGCTCGCGGCAAAAGCATTCGCGCACAGCGCGCAATATGACAGCGCCATCGCCCACTATTTAATGCGCCTGAATGAATCGCCGCCGCATGCGCCTGGCCGCGCCTATCCGGCCATATTGAATCTGAGCTTTGAAAAAGCGCGGGATTTACGGTACGGAGAAAACCCGCATCAGCAAGCCGCGTTCTACCGCGACCTGAATATGCCCGCCGGCGCGCTCTCCACTTATCGCCAATGGCAAGGTAAAGCACTGTCGTACAACAATCTGGCGGATGCCGATGCGGCATGGGAATGCGTCAAGACGCTGAACGCGTGCGCGTGCGTGATTGTCAAGCACGCCAATCCGTGCGGCGCGGCACTGGCGGAYMCSCCTGCCGATGCGTTTGCCAAAGCATTGCGGACGGACCCGGCCGCTGCCTTTGGCGGCATTATCGCGTTCAATCGGGAGGTCGAAGCAGACGCCGCGCGTGCACTTGCACCGCATTTTGTCGAAGTGCTGATTGCGCCCGCGTTTAGCGATGAAGCGAGGCAATTACTCGCTGCTAAACAGAACCTGCGGCTGCTTGAAATTCCAATGACCGGTGTGCACGTTCAAATGAACGCCTTTGATCTAAAGCGGATCGGCGGCGGCATGCTCATGCAACCCTTCGATAGGCGCCAAGTACAGCCGCACGAATTGCGCGTTGTGACAAAGCGGCATCCAAGCCCGCAGGAAATGGACGATCTGCTCTTTGCCTGGCGGATTGCGAAATTCGTGAAATCCAACGCCGTCGTTTTTTGCGCGCGCGGCATGACATTCGGGATTGGCGCCGGTCAAATGAGCCGCATCGATGCCGCACGCATTGCCGGCAGTAAAGCGCAACAGACTGGCTTAAACGAGATGGGCTTTGCGGTGGCATCGGATGCCTTTTTTCCGTTCCGGGATGGGTTAGATGCGGTTGTGGCCGCCGGCGCGCGCGGTGTTATTCAGCCTGGAGGGTCGATTCGCGACGGTGAAATCATTGCCGCCGCGGACGAACACAAGATTGCGATGGTATTGACCGGCGTGCGGCACTTTAAACATTGATCCCAGAGCGTTTTTCAGTGAGATTGCCACTGGCGCGCGCGCGAAGCCAGAAAACGGAGAAGCGACACAGTGCAAGCCACTGAAAAACGCTCTGGGATATTTCATCCATGCGCTTATTGCGGTTCGCGTTGCCGCAGCTGGATAACGCTGCGGCGAAGAACACCGGCTGCGAGCACAAAAATCAGCAGAAGCACGATCAATGACCACGCGGGCAGAGAAAGTCCAAAAATAGGGGGATAGGCGATGCCGCACAACCCAGCGACTTTAAATACAGATGGGAAAAGAGATGCCAGCGGCAAACGGTCCACAATCGGCTGCAACGCATCAAAGCCGCAGCTCAATGTGGGATGGTGCAGCAGCCAGAGCTGGCGCGCAGCAGTGGCAAGTCCCCCCGCTGCTGCGATGAGTATCCCAATGGACGCGATGACGCGCACGCGAGGGCGGCGCGTGAACGCACCCGCCCTCGCACCCGCCACAATCAACACATAGGCGTAGCGCTGCACAATACACAGTGGACACGGATCCTGATGATGCGCAAATTGCAGATACAGTGCGCCGCCCAAGCTGATCAAACTGAATATCCCCAATGCTGCAAATGCGCAGCGCACGCGGTTGATAGAGGTCGTGCAATTCATAAAAAGTCACTTCATTAAAAGAGTCAGATGAGGGGAGCTCTATTCTAAGAATGTATCAGTAGGCGTTTCGATTTTTGCGATGGCATCGATGATTCATCGCCACCAATGATACGATCTTTATAATTCGCACGGATTGCCTCAGGAAAACGTCAGACCGGCCAGTCAGCGCTCATCTAAAACTTTCAAGCCTATGTCGCACGCGATCAGCTTTATTCAGGATCTGGCGGTCATTATGCTCATCGCGGGCATTGTCACCGTGGTTTTTCATCGTCTTAAGCAGCCGGTCGTGCTTGGATATATTGTGACGGGCGTCATCATCGGTCCTCACACACCGCCTTTTGAACTGATTCATGACGAAGCAACGATCAGTACATTAGGCGAGCTTGGCGTCATTTTTTTGATGTTCTGGCTCGGACTTGAATTCAGCCTGCGCAAATTGGCGAGAGTCGGCGCGACTGCGACGGTGGCAGCGCTGTCAGAAATCATATTGATGTTATGGCTTGGCTATGAAATTGGGCGCGGCTTCGGTTGGAAAACGATGGATGCGCTTTTTCTGGGCGCGATGCTGGCGATTTCATCGACGACGATCATTGTCAAAGCGCTTGACGAATTGGGGCTAAAACGCGAGCGCTTTGCGCAAGCGGTATTCGGTATTCTGATTGTCGAAGACATTCTCGCCATCGCGATAATTGCGCTGCTTTCAGGCATCGCGAGCAGCGGCGCGGTTGAAACCACGCATGTCTTTACAACGCTCTCGCGTCTCCTGTTGTTTATGACCGTTTCACTGATCATTGGTTTGATGACGGTGCCGCGTCTATTGCATACCATCGCGCGCTTCAGACGCGACGAAATTTTGCTCGTAACCATCCTCGGTTTGTGCTTCGGCTTCTGTCTCCTGGTGGTGAAGTTGGGCTATAGCATCGCGCTCGGCGCCTTTTTAATCGGCGCGATTATGGCTGAATCACGCGCGCGGCACGCCATTGAACGGTTGATGGCATCGCTGCGCGATATGTTCAGCGCGATCTTTTTCATTACCATCGGGCTGATGCTGGACTGGCATGTGTTGATTGACTATGCAGGGCCGATTGCCATCATCACCGCGGTCGTCATATTCGGAAAAATTCTTTCTTGTGGTCTAGGCGCTTTCGCCGCTGGACAGGATGGCCGCACGTCGATGCGCATCGGGATGAGCTTGGCGCAGATTGGCGAATTCTCATTCATTATCGCTGCACTGGGGAAGTCTTTACGTGTGACGAGTGATTTCCTTTATCCCATCGCGGTGGCGGTTTCCGCGCTGACCACGTTCTTCACGCCTTATCTGATCCGCGCCGCCGATCCGCTCACCCGGCGCATCTCAACCCTACTGCCCTCTGCGCTAGTCAGTATGTTTTCCAGCTATACCCAATGGCTGTCCAATCTGCAGCCGGCCGGCGATAGCGCCGCAATATTCAAGCTGGTACGCAATATCTTGATGCAAATTGCCATCAACCTCGCATTGGTTGCCGCAATTTTTGTAGGCGTGACGTATTTCGCGAAATACGCTAACTCATGGCTCGCCGCCTGGATGCTTAAGCCGCTCGTGCGCTGGGCGCTGTTATGGAGCGCCGCGCTTACGCTCTCTCTGCCGTTTCTGGTCGCGGTATACCGCAAGGTCAAATCTCTGGCGCTTTTGCTGGCTGAAATCAGCGTACGCCCGGCCGTCACCGGAAAGTTCACGGCCCCTATCCGCCGCGTGCTCGCTGAACTCGTGCCCGCAACGGCCATGTTGGGGATATTTTTAATGGTCGCGGCATTGAGCAGCGGCATCCTTCCACCTGCTGAACTCTTGATCATTGTGTTCAGTTGCGCCGCGCTCCTGCTCTTGGTCCTGCGGCGCTGGTTTATCCGCATTCACGCGAAACTCCAGATTGCATTACGCGAGATTTTTGAACGCCCCCCAGAAACATAGCGTTATTCCGGCCGCTCCCCATAAAACTGGGTCACCAATTCCGCAATTAAATATCTTTGATGCTCCGGCAATGTTTCAATTTTCTTCGCAAGCGTCAGCGCTTCCGGAGAAGGAGGATATTTGAATTGCTGATCCTTCGCCTGCTGTGTTTTGAGCGGGGATTCAGGAGGAGAACCGTAATGCAGCCAATGCGCGCTCACGCCTAACCACGCCGCGAGCGTTTCAATTTTGTCGGACGTTGGAATCGCGCGGCCCGTTAACCATTTATGGGTGCTCTGGGTTGAAATGCCTCCATCCTTATCCGAAGCGGTGCGATGCTGCAAATTGAAAAGCCGCGCCAAATCGGTCGCGCCTTTGACTGGCTTTGAGCTTCGTCTGAGCGCAAATTTCAATCTTTCTGAAAATTCAGATTTTTTTTGATCGGATGACATAGCAGAAATTCTGCTGTTTCCATCCGTTTATGCGCTCAACCTAATGATTGATATTTATCATATATCATTTATAATTATCTGAACTAGGTTAATTCATCGGGCGATTTCCTTTTTTGTAAGGCCTAGGTTACCTAGAGCATTTTCCATTTAGCTCGCTATGAGTCCCTATGTAGGTAGGGTCGGGCGGCGCTCAGAATATCACATATTACATATGCGCTCCTGCACCAAGGCTCCGGCCTCCCGCCTGAAACCTCATACCGAATTCACTGAAAAATGCTCTAGATCTGAACACTCAGACTGAATTCAGCTCGACCCATAAAAGGAGAGTGTTCCTACTCAGAATTAAGGTCAATCCACTATTAGCAAATTGATTTTTTTGAAATGCTGCAGTCGCATTCACGAGGAGAGACGGATTCTTCTC
Organism: Candidatus Glomeribacter gigasporarum; assembly: GCA_001684025.1. Lineage (GTDB taxonomy): Bacteria > Pseudomonadota > Gammaproteobacteria > Burkholderiales > Burkholderiaceae > Glomeribacter > Glomeribacter gigasporarum_A. The sequence goes on from LXRJ01000022.1 coordinate 11,116, forward strand.
TCCCCAAGCGCTTGGAAGAATGTCAAGCCCTCTATTGCAACCATTTGCGCCCGCCCGGGTTAGAAATATTATGTCGACTATTCCTATTCCATCTCATGAATCGAAAGCGCGTACTATTTTCAGAGTTGTCGTCGGCAACTTCCTTGAGATGTACGATTTTATCCTATATGGTTACTACGCTTCGGCGATTGCCCACACTTTTTTTCCTGCCCAGGACGAGTATACCTCTCTAATACTGTCCCTATCCGTATTTGGCGCCGGCTTTCTAATGCGTCCGCTTGGCGCAATTGTTCTAGGCGCATATACGGATCGTTACGGCCGCCGCAAAGGGCTCATTTTGACGCTTATCCTGATGGCGCTTGGCGTGCTGACGATTACGGTTACGCCAAGTTACGCCGCGATTGGGCTCGCTGCGCCGTTTATCATCTTGATCGGCCGCCTATTACAAGGTTTTTCAGCGGGCGCTGAGCTGGGAAATGTATCTGTCTATTTAAGCGAAATCGCAACGCCAGGGGATAAGGGCTTTTATTGTGCCTGGCAATCCGGCAGCCAGCAGGTTGCCGTGATGTTCACCGCTTTGGTAGGCGTTGTGATGTACCAGTTATTTCCATTAGACATTGAGACTTGGGCATGGCGTATTCCATTTGTCATCGGATGCTTGATCGTGCCATTTGTCTTCTTGATCCGCCGCTCATTGCGCGAAACAGCGGCTTTTCAGGCTGAAAAGCACCATCCAAGCATCGGTGAGATACTTAAATCCATTGCTCAGAACTGGAGTCTTATCCTCACATGCATGTTGCTGGTTATGATGACGACCGTCACGTTTTACACCATTACCGCCTATACCCCTACCTTTGGTAAGCAAGTCTTGCAACTTTCTTCTCTGGATTCGTTGATTGTGACGCTTTGCGTCGGTGCTTCAAACTTGTTCTGGCTACCTGTGATGGGCGCTCTCTCGGATCGAGTCGGCCGCCGTCCGATTCTGCTCACATTCTCAGCTTTGGCCGTACTGACGGCCTATCCGGCGATGTCTTGGCTCGTCGCCGCGCCTTCCTTTGCACGCATGCTCAGCGTCCTTCTTTGGTTCTCCTTTCTATTCGGCGGCTATAACGGCGCAATGGTGGTTGCACTGACTGAAATCATGCCGACGAAGATACGCACCACGGGCTTTTCATTGGCCTACAGTCTCGCCACCGCGTTTTTTGGCGGATTTACGCCTGCCATTGCCACCTGGCTCGTTCACGTCAGCGGCAACAAGGCCGCGCCAAGCATATGGATGTCGTGCGCGGCCGCTTGCGGTCTGCTTGCAACGTGCATATTATTCAGCCGCAGCCGGCAAGCGGCACGATACTCAGAAGTCTCTTCAATGGCCTGAAAAAACAAATCTTTATGTTTGACAAAAGCCAGTCCACCATCGCGGCGCTCGATCCTGAAATATGGCACGCCATTCAACAGGAGGAACAACGGCAAGAAGCGCATCTTGAGTTGATTGCTTCAGAAAATTACGCCAGTCCAGCGGTGATGGCGGCGCAGGGTTCGCAATTCACGAATAAATACGCGGAAGGCTATCCCGGCAAGCGGTATTACGGCGGCTGCGAGTTCGTCGATATCATTGAACGTCTTGCCATAGAACGCGTCTGTGCGCTCTATGGCGCAGAGGCGGCGAATGTGCAGCCCCACTCCGGCTCACAAGCGAATCAGGGCGTATTTTTCGCAATGCTGAAGCCAGGCGATACAATTATGGGAATGAGCCTTGCGCACGGCGGACATTTAACGCATGGTTCACCGGTCAATCTATCAGGCAAATGGTTCAACGTCATTCATTATGGACTGAATAATACGGAAGATATCGATTACGAAGCCGCTGAAGCGCTTGCCAAAGCGAACCGACCGAAATTACTGATCGCCGGCGCGTCGGCTTTTTCTCTGCGGATTGATTTTGAGTGTTTGGCGCGCATTGCACAGTCTGTTAGCGCCCTGCTTATGGTCGATATGGCGCATTACGCAGGATTGATTGCCGCAGGCGTATACCCGAATCCGGTTCCGCATGCCGATTTTGTCACGACCACAACGCACAAAAGCCTGCGCGGGCCGCGCGGCGGCGTCATTTTAATGAAATCCAAATACGAGAAAGCCATCAATTCGGCCATTTTTCCTGGGATTCAGGGCGGCCCGTTGATGCACGTGGTTGCCGCCAAAGCGGTCGCATTCAAAGAAGCGCGCGCGCCTGAGTTTAAGATTTATCAGCAACAAGTTTTGGATAACGCGCGCGTCCTGGCTGAAACACTTGCTCAACGAGGGCTGCGCGTTGTCTCAGGACGCACGGAAAGCCATCTGATGCTCGTTGATCTACGCGCCAAACAAATCACCGGCAAGGCCGCCGAAGCCGCGCTGGGCGCTGCACGGATAACAGTGAACAAAAACGCCATTCCCAACGATCCGGAAAGTCCATTTGTCACCAGCGGCATCCGTCTCGGTTCGCCTGCCATCACCACGCGCGGCTTCAAAACGTTTGAAGCCGCGCGCGTTGGTCACCTCATTGCTGATATTTTGGATGCGCCTGCCGATCTGGTCACGCTCAAACGGGTACGCGAACAAGTGGGTGAATTAACGCGCCGTTTCCCAGTCTACCGTTAGAACTGATCCAAAATCTAAATCTTACTGTGCGCTAGGGTGGTTTTTTCAATCGCTGAACAGCTTCTGCCGTAACTCGCGCCGTTTTTGAGCCTCAAGAGAAAGCGTCGCGGTAGGCCGCGCGAGTAGGCGCGCAACGCCAATCATCTCACCTGTTTCTTCGCACCAGCCATATTCTCCGGATTCAATGCGCGCCAGCGCTTGCTGGACTTTTTTAAGTAATTTACGTTCCCGGTCGCGGGTGCGTAACTCAAGCGCATGTTCTTCCTCTATTGTTGCCCGATCCGTCGGATCTGGGACGATAAATGTTTCGCGTAAGTGCTCAGTAGTCTGATCTGCATTGCGTAACAATTCATCCTGTAGCTGTTCAAGACGATGCTTAAAGAAAGCAAGCTGTCGCTTGTTCATATAGTCTTCATCGTCCATTTTTAGAATTTCATCTTCGGTCAACAAGCGTTGATTTTTCATTTGGCCTCATCTTCGCAACAATCTACATAAAGGTACCCGTTCAGCGCACCGCATCCCTCATTTTTTGGGCGAGCATTCTAACTGAAAAAGATGAAAACGGGTCGGTTACAATTTCGAGTCTTACTTTTAGCGGAAAAGCGGCCATTGTCATTCAATTTCAAAGTTAAATACGCTGTGAGTTTCTTCTTTCCCCTATTTTCCTTTTTGGCTCGACACATCGGTACAGCAGCGCTCATATTCACTTTATGGGCCAATGCCTGTGCGGCAGATGCGCCTGTTCCGACGGATGCTGAAAACATGATGCTGATAGAGCTGCACGGGAATAACCCTGAAGAGCGCGATCGCTTGCCATCACTTGTACTCACTAGCCAGATCATATTCCGCGTTTTGGCCGCCGAGATCGCCTTGCAACGTTATTTGTTCGCGCCCGCTTATCAAGCCTATCTGGCGCTGGCGCGTGAAACGCATGACCCGCGCATGGCGCAGCGTGCATCGGAAATCGCCCTAGACGCGCACAGTCCCTCTGATGCCCTTGCCGCGGTACGCATTTGGCGCCGTGACGCGCCTCATTCCAGACGCGCGGCGCGCTTCGAAGCAAGACTGCTTGTACTGAGCGGTCAACCCGACGCGGCGCAGCGCTCTCTTGAACGCGTACTCGCGCTTAAACCGGATGATGAAGACGCCGCTCTGCTGCTCGCGCAGCTCGGACCAGAACAACGGCGCCAAGCGATCAACACGTTGCGCGCCGCTGTAGAACATCATCCAGCGGCGCACAAAGCGCGCCTGGCGCTTGCGCAACTCTATCTTTCTAATCAGCAACCTGATGATGCATTGCGTGAATTTCAAGCGCTGCACGTCCAACATCCCGATGATCCAGCCCCGCTGATGGGAATCGCACGCGTTTGCCTTGAACAAAAGCGCTTGGATGCCGCTGAAGAAAACCTGCGTCAATATCTGCACATGGCACCACCTGATGCGGATACGGGACAAGCCTATCTGTATCTCGCCTTTATTGCGGCTGAGAAAGACAATACCGCACAAGCGATGCAATGGCTCGACAAAATTAGTCCGGCCAGCAGCCGGCATATTCCCGCCTGGCTCGCCCGCGCGCAACTGCTTGCGCAATCCGGCAGAATTGATGAGGCGCGCGCACTGCTCGCGCGTCTGAAAAGCAGCGATCCCAAAATACAGGTTCTAATTGCGCGCATCGATAGCGCGCTGCTGCTGGAGACGCAACGCAATATGGAAGCAGAAGAGCGTCTTGCGCAAGCATACCAAGTCTGGCCAGACGCGCCGGAATTGATTTACGACTATGCGATGGCGGCGGAAAGAAACGGCCATTACGCGCGCATGGAAATGCTGCTGCGCCGGCTGATCGATTTACAGCCCGATCAGCCAGAGGCCTATAACGCGCTGGGGTATGCGCTTGCAGACCGCAGCCAGCAGCTCAATCAGGCACAGCAGTTGATTGAGAAAGCCGTCCAGCGCGCGCCGGATAATCCCTATTTTCTGGACAGCCTGGGATGGGTCAAATACCGGCTGGGAAATATTGAGGAAGCGACCGCGTTACTGCAGCGCGCTTATCAGATCGAACCCCATGCGGAGATCGGCGCGCATTTGGGCGAAGTACTGTGGAAACAAGGCCAACAAGAAGAAGCGCGGAGAATTTGGCGCGATGCGCAGCGTATTGAGCCGGATAACGCAACCTTATGTGAAACGATGCAGCGCTTTTTGGGTCAACCATGAGTTCACACGCATGAGGATTTCGAGCAGAGATCGATGCGGGCGGAGCAGGTCTGCTTCGCTGCGCGGTAGAGGCGATCTCGCAGCGAGCCTAATCGTCCGACTCCGCATCACGGCTGTGCGGCAAGCTTGTGGACAGGTTCTTAGAAAAGCCCACTGCGCGGCTTATGCATCATTGGGCCTATTATTACTCACCGCTGGTTGTGCAACCCCGTCACATCCGCCGGCAGAACTTGCACACGCGCATATGTCGCACAACGGCCGCTTTGCAGTGCGTTATGCCGATGCACAGGGCGAAATACGCCATCTCTATGGTCATTTCAGCTGGCGTGACAACGGCCAGTGCGTGATCTTACATCTCTCCAATCCTTTAGGGCAGACGCTCGCACTTATTCAAGCGGAACCCGCCAGCGCGTCGCTTAAAGTGCCTGGACGCGCGCCGCAAACGGCTCAACACGTTGAAGAGTTGATGCAGAATACGCTTGGCTTCGCATTACCGCTCAGCGGACTGCGCAACTGGATACATGCGATAGCAGCGCCAGAATCGCGCACTCTGATCCAGCGCGACCCAAGCAACGGACGGCCGCTACGTATCGAACAGGACGGTTGGACGATTGACTATATCGATGCAGAACACACAACGCAGGCACCCAAAATTTATTTAAAACGGGCAACGCCGCCGATAGAAGTCAAGCTCGTACTACAACCTTAAAATGTATGATTCATAGAGATGGCATCAATTTTCTCAGGGCCAATTTCCTCTGGTAATTGGGTTGCCAAATACGCTCTTTTGAAACTTTATATAGATCCATGCCCTTGTATCCTGATCATGGGTTGAACCGAATATCCGGCTAGACTGCCCAAGGGCACTTGGGTAAGAGAGAAAAAAGCCGCCGATGCCCTGAGGACTTTGATCCTGTGGATGAGATAAGCCTTTTCTCTCGGCATTTTGTTATGCGGCTGAACAGTATCTGAGGCCTTGCTAGTGCAATGAGCCTGTATTGACAAGGTGAGCCTGACAAAACACTTTTCATATGTCTGTTGGAGAATCACAGCTTTTTAGAGGAAAGTATCATGTCCTACTCTATCCAACCCCCTGCATTTGAGGCATCGATATTGCAAAAAAGACTTTTTAGTGCGCTTTGTAAAAGCGGGAAAATTCAAACACAAGTCTTTTGAAAATACTTCAAAAAACCGCCTACCCGGGCTACGCCCGCGCCCTGTATGAATAGGCCACCCGCACCCCTTCAGGTTTGAGCGCCAAATCGCCGCGCGTGAGCAGCGAGAGAAACGCCGCATGCGGAATTTGACCGGCAATGCCGACGGTGATCGACATATCGCCGTTGTCTTGCACAAAGACGTGCGTGCCTTCTCCAAAGATTGCGTTCAGCATCTCGGCCATCGAATCCGGCGCACCGTCCCAATGGTTGGCGCGGATTTTGGTTTTGAGCAGCAGCCGGTACGTGTCATCGTCAAGCCGAGTCACGCCTTCGGTGGGATCAAACGGCTGCTTCCAGACGCCTTGATCAAAGCCAAGCGTTTCTTCATCCAGCGTGAAATAAATCCCCGTCAGCGGAATCAAGACTTCACGCGAAAGTCCGGCCCATCGGCCCACTTGATCGAGTTGCACGCCGATGGCTTGATCGACATCGAAGGCCGCCGGTATGGACGCGAGCGCGTTGTGCAGATCCACGAAAGGCTGCGCGAGCGCCTCAATCACGGCGCGAAACTTCGGCTTGTCACGGTTCGCTGAAGGGATCAGCGCTAAATAGTCTTGAAGATGGGCCATCAGTGCACCGTCAGCTTCACATCACCTGGTCTGCAATGGACGGCTTCGTTAAACGCCACCGGCAGATCAAGCTGCGTCTGAGTTTCACCCCGCCGCGCCATTGAAAGCGCGGTGATTTCAAACGTTTCCGAATCCGSCCCGCCGTTCAGATTCGCCGGCACATACAGCCGCGCGGCGCGCAGCGGCTCGCCGATCGCGCGCGCATTGATGTACGCCGATACGGCGCGCTGAATCGCCTCGCCGACTGCCGATGTGTAGCCGGAGAGCGCATTCAGTTCAATGCGCACCGTCACCGGGACATCCACAAGCCGAAAAAAACGAATCGGATGCGCAATGCCGTAGCGGTCATCGATCATCGTGACCGTTGTGCCAACCGTGCCGGCGCCTGGGGTTTTCTTTGCCGCGATGGCGCGGGCAATCTCCGCCGCATCACCGCCTTCGACCACCAGCGCAATCGAGTGTGAGGGAAGTCCGTTCTCGTCCGTCGTATCGGCATCGTTCTCGTAGGCACGGTATCGCATCACGCCCTTCACCGCGGCGACCGCGCCGACGATCCCCTCCAGCACGGTTCGAGACGGAAGGGCGACGGAAAACGCCTGACGCCTGCGCAACGCGGCATCGGTTTCCACCGGCGCGCCGACGGCCGCAGCCGCCGGATTGGTCACCGATTGCCATCCCAAGGTCGGCGTGGCGATGCGCGTCACTGCGCCTGCTGCCGCGGCAATCGCCCCGATCGTTTGGCAAATCGCCGTGACCGTGATTTCACCCGAAGGCGGAATCACCACCTGCGCCGGCAACGCCCACCGGAGGCGGTCCACATCCTGAACGACGCCGTTCTCAATGATCGTACCCGCTTGTCCAACCAGCCGGACATCGACCGTTGACCGGGTGGCGATCTGGCGGCGGATGCCGTTGATTTTGACGACGCGCGACAGTCCCCGCCCCTGCGCGGTCGCCGGACTGAAGGCGTTGTAGACGGCCACCGCGGCGCTGTTCGCGTCATGAATGCACTTCGCCAAAACGGCCAGCCATTGCCCGTCCTGGCTGTCGTTCTCCAAATACACATCCGGCCCGTAAATCGCGCGATACCGCGCTTTGAGCGCGTTCAGCACGTCGGCATAGCCCGGCGCGTGAATGCCGGCGACGTCAATCGTGACGGAAAGGGTCATACGTGGTCTTCACTGTAGCGGGGCCGTAGCGCGTGTCGATGTCCACTTGAATCGTCAATGCGCGGGTATTCGGATTAAAAGTACGCGCATAGCGCTCGATGCGGGTGACGCCCGCTGTCCCCAGGATGCGCGCCCGAATCACCCAATCGACCGCATCCCGCGCGGCTTGGCCGAGCATGTGCGTGTCCCACGGCGTCCCGTCCGACACATCCAAAAACCATTCGCCGGTGAACAACGCCAAGCGGGTTTTGACCGCTTGCGCCACGGCCTGCGGCGTATTCCATTCAAAATCGCGTGTACCCCGGCCGAAAACGTAATCGCCTTGTGCATCCCGTGTTCGATAGCGCATTCGATGCGCCTCAAACCACCGGGCCGGACGTTCCGCCGCCAGGCTCAACGCCGCTGTGCGTATGCGTGTCATCCACCCGTTTGCCGTTGACGCTGACCTGCCCGTTGTGGATCGTGAGGTTGCCGGTAATCGCCGCCGTGGCCTCTTCGCCGCCGCGGCCGGACATTCCCGCCAGATAGGTCAACAACGCATGCACGCACGCTTGCCCCAGAACATCCATTTGGGGTGCATCGATTTCCAAGCCGCCGGGCGCGGCAATCTTCACTTTTTGCGTCGTCGGGTCGAGTTCAATATAGGTCGCGCCGTCATCGCTGCGTAACTGAACCGCCTGCGGATGAATGCCTTTGATCTTTGTCTTCTGCGAGAACGGCCCGATCAACGCAAACCCATCCGATAAATCGTGCCTGCGCGGCTCCATCGGCCTTTGCACGCCGCCGGATTGCCACCAGCCGTCGATGCAGCGCGATGCGAACACGACCACGCACTCATCGCCTTTTTGAATCGGAAACGTGAGCGTACAACCGCCGCCGCGCGCAAACACCACCGGCACATCGCCGAGCAGCGGCAGATCAACCGCTTCCGTCTTGACCGTTGCCGTTGCGCGATCCAGCCGGCGCACGAGGCCCTGAATCGCGGGCTGCACGGTGACGGTGAGCTGCTGCGCATCGAACGACTGCACAATGCCCGGCAGCGCCGTCCACACGCCGGTCAATGCGCCGTGAATCGCGGTGCGCAGCATCTCCTGCGTATCTTCAAAGCGTTCTCTAATGTCCATGATTCTGTGTGATGCCCTACCTGGCGTATATTGACAAATGCGTATCTAACTGAATACAGTATGGGATGTACACGATGCTCCGCTCCGAAGAATTTGACGCCTGGCTCAGCGCATTGAAAGACGTTCGCGGACAAATACGCATATTGGCGCGCATCAAGTCAGCCGAATTCGGCAACTTCGGGGATTCGGAATCCATTGGCGAAGGCGTTTTCGAGATGCGAATTCACTTCGGCCCTGGCTATCGCTTGTACTATACCCGCCGCGGTTTGCTGGTGTATGCACTGCTCTTAGGCGGAAATAAATCCACTCAAAAACGGGATATTCGCGCTGCCCTCGCGATGGCGCGTGCGCTTGATCAGGAGAAGGTTCAATGACCCGATATGCCCCATTCAATGCTGCGGATTACCTCAACAGTGAGGAACACTGCACGGAATATCTGGCGGCTGCTTTGGAAGATCCCAATCCAGACGTATTCGTTTCAGCGCTGGGCGATGTCGCCCGCGCACGCGGGATGACGCATATTGCCAAAGCCGCGGGGTTAGGCCGCGAGAGCCTGTACAAAGCGCTGACCCCTGGCGCTAAACCGCGTTACGAAACCATCCGCAGATTGATGGATGCGCTCGGCGTTAGACTGACTGTTGCGGCGGTTTAACGCATGCGCCCCTGCGATTGAATCACGGCATTCTCCGCCATCACATCCAGCAGCTCATTCATCAGCGCGACATCGGCCAGATCGACCGAGCCGTCTTTCAAACTCTCAAAGCGGCACATCCCTTTGGCGACCGGACGCAACAGCCAATCTTCGCCGTTCGGCAGACTCACTCATTGACCGTCACGGCTTTGGGGGCCTCGGCTGCGTGCGCGGTGAGGCCGTGCAAAAAATTTCCCAAGCTGTCCTGAATTACGTGCAGCGCAATTCTCACCATTTCGCTCAGGCCGATGTCGTCAAACATCAGCGCTTTGTTCTGCACATGCCAAACCGGCGCGTACTGCTTGCCTTGCTGCCGCTGCGTGACGCTCAGACAGATCTGCAACACATACTCGCAATCGGCGTCCGGCATCGCGGCAATCACCTCCGCCATCGATTTGAGCGCGGCCGCTGAATCCGCGCCCGGTAACGCTGCCAAGCCTGTCAATCAGGCCGCCAGCAGCGAAGCGGCACAAGCGGCTCTGGACGCTTTTGAATGCAGCGAGGGGGGAC
>LXRJ01000241.1 GCA_001684025.1 Candidatus Glomeribacter gigasporarum
GATAAAGGGCATTGCGATGAGCGCGCCCCGCTCCGCGAGTTCAATTGCGCGGCGTTGCTTGCCCTGAGCATCTAGATATTTAGCGGGCTTGAAATCAAGCCGGCTAATTGAACCCTCCGCGATCAGACTATCCAGCGTAGCGAGTACATTTTTGTGCAGCCGTTCAAACTCTTGGGCGATGGCTAGAGAGTCGGTCACAGGCATACCATGATGCAGGCGCACCAGCGGTGCATGAGCAATCTTTTTCTGATTCATGCCGCTTCTCCCAACAGATGAGCGGCGCTGGAGGTAAAGAATTCAGCGGCGTTTTTAGCTTCTGTGTAAGCGACTCTGTGGTTTTGACCTGCTCGCATCGCTTTGGAGACGGCATTTCTRATCACAATCTGCAKATTGGCRAYCATCAGCTTTTGCAGAGCRKTSAGTTGACCGCGCGCGCCKGMTTCAATCCCGATGSTYTTGTTGACCAGCTTGTTGATATTGATGTGGAAGATGGCTTCGTCRGTRGTRCTGCCCGCKTCTTTGGCSCGCTGCGCGAGAACRGCGATCTCGTCATGYAAYTCGTGRTAGCCAGGCAGATAGGCGTCRTGGATGGCTTTGCGGCTGCGGGCGTCACGGAAGGCGATGACCAGTTTGAGCTTGAGGGGACGAACCCGTTCAGTGTTTCGGCTGTAAGTCAGCAGCAAATAGCATTGATCTTCGTTCAGCAATGCGTATCGCTCAGGTTGCCCTCTGCCTTTGATTTCTCCGATCTGAGATCGGAGTATTCCCAGCACCTTAAAATCTTCCTTGTAATCGTTCAGCAGACGCATCACCGTTTCATGCTGCACGCCCAAATGCCGAGCGATGATTCGGCTATCGACGCGCGCCTCGCCTCCGGATTCATGCAAAGGGATTGAGGGCTGAGCGGCTGTGCAATGTGTAATCGCACGATTTCTCATCGTGTTCTGACTCATGCGGCGGCTCCTGTGTCTTCCGACTCATTGCAGGCATCGCCTGTTGTAGAGTCCGGCTGACCTGCACGGCGTTCCATTTCTTCCCAGGCTTCAATCTCCGAGACTTCCAGGAAGTCTTTTTTGAACCAGGCGCGGATGAATGCGCCGAGCGCAGCGTCTGAATATTCATCGAACCCTGTGCGGATCGATGCGCCGAAATCGACGTCGTTTAAACGCCAGGCTTGATGAATACGCTGCGCCAGATCGCGGCGTTCCAAGGGCTGGTCGAGTTCATACAGCCCGTTCAGAATGTCTTCCAAACTTGGATACAAACATCTGAGCAGGTATCTATTCCGTGTAAACGCTTCTTTTTCAGCGAAGTAACGGGTTGAATCCGGTTCTGTTGCCAACGGCGATTGATCCGGCTCCGTCCCCAAAGCCTCGAAAGCGCGGGCGACTTCCCGATGGAAATCCGGGCCGATCCACTGCGCATAGGCGTACACGAGTTCTTTGCAAACGTAGGTACCCAGTTTCTGCTTTGAGCAAATAGCAGGAATTCCTGCTATTTCCATTTCAGCTTCAAGTTCTTTGATAAGCGCTTGCGTTTGCTGGTTCTCTACCCATAAAGAAGGCCGATGACGGTTTTCTCCACCCGCCGCCCGATGCAGATCATTCAGCGAATACCGGCCCTCACTGTCTTGCCGGATTGGCGTATTTAAGATCATCAGCGTATT
>LXRJ01000080.1 GCA_001684025.1 Candidatus Glomeribacter gigasporarum
CGCTAGCCTACGATGGACAATAATTTACCTCACTTCATGTAGGTTTGGTTAGCGCTTATGGGGCTGGCCCCTCTGTATCCAGACGGGACAAAGATGGTCAAACGGCTGGTGGGGTTGCCCGGCGATACCGTGCGCATCGACGCGCAACACCAAATGACCATCAATGGTGTGCGGGTCGGAAGCGGATTGCCGCTGGTGAAACGGTTCCACGCTTCAGCACGCCATTTCCAGGGACAAGCGGTGCTGCCGCCCGGCCATTACTGGTTCCTGGGGCAACACCCCAGAAGTCTGGATTCTCGCTATTTCGGCGCGGTGCACACCCGGCAGATTACCGGACGGGCCTATGGACTGGTGTAGACGGATGCTGATCGGTGTGGCGCTTGTCGGGCCGGCGATAGGCGCTCACGCGGACACGCCGCTGCCGCCAGAGGATCAGAAGCGGATCCAGCAGGGGAAGGCGCTGACAGAAGCGGCAGGTCAGCAAGAGTTGCCGTCGGACATGCAGCAAGGCATTCAGCGGGCTGAGTGTTTAAAGGCCACCGCCCGGAGAACCGCTGAGCAGTCCCGACGGTGGGCGGAGCAATGGGTGCAGCGGCTTAAACAGGCGCAAGCGGTCAGACAAGCCCATCTTGAACGCAAGAAGGCCGAGCGGGAAGCAGCGGCGAAAGCGCCACGGGCGCTGGTCTTTGCATCCCGCTCACTGGGTCAAAAAGGTCTGGATGATCTGTTGTCTGCGGCTGCGGCGAGCCGAAATACGACTGTCGTCTTTCGCGGCATTCCGAAAGACGCGACTTTGAGCCGCGGCATTTGGGCGATTCAGGCATTGGCGGCCGCTCACAAGCCAGTGCCGAATATTCTGATCGACCCCACGCTCTTTAGGCGTTTCTCAGTGACGGCAGTCCCCGCCATCGTGCTGCTGGAGGCGGGCGAGGCGTTTCCTATCCAAAGTGAAAAAATAGTCAAGGGAGCGGAGGTACTGGCGCGTGTAGCGGGTTTGTCCGATCCCGCTTGGCTGCTCCGAGAAGTTGCGCATGGCGTGCGGGGCGATCAGGGTATTCGAGGGCCGATGCAGGCGATTTCGGAACCCGATCTGCTTGAAGTGATGAAAGCGCGGATGGCGACTATTGATTGGAAAACGAAAAAGAAACAGGCTAAAGCGCGGTTCTGGCGACAGCAGCGGTTTATCGAACTGCCGCGCGCGACTCAATACCGAAGACGGGTCATCGATCCAACTGTTGCTGTGGCTCAGGACATCAGGGCGGCGGACGGCACAGTGATTGTTCAGCAAGGGGAGCGCATCAATCCGCTGGATATGCGACCCTTCACGCAAGCGGTTGTGGTCTTCGATCCTCTGGACAAACGACAGATGGTGTGGCTGGCGAAAACCATTCCGCACCTGAAAAAGCGTCCAGGCGTTCAGCGGCTCACGTTTATTGCAACGCGTCTGGAGCGGGAACGTGGCTGGGAGTCGTACAGGCGGGTGACGGATGCCGTCGATGCGCCCGTGTATTTGCTGACCCCTGATGTGGTTCAGCGCTTTCAGGTTGAAACCACACCCACGATCATTACCGCTCGAAACAAGCGTTTTGTCGTAGAAACCTTTGCTTTGCAAAGCAATAAACCTATTTCTGAAACGGAATAAGAGGAGGCACCTTCCTATGAAAGTATTGAGACTCAAAAAATATTTGTGGGCACAATTGCCTGAATTATTCAAAGTGCGGTCGTATGACCGAGGCCGCCGCCTAGAAATTCAAATACCGTCTATCTTGGAAAAGAGTGACATCTATCCCTTGTATCTCGATACAGGCGGAAAAACCTGGCATCTGACAGATGATGGTCTAACCTTAGAAGCGATGGAAAAGTATTTTGAGGGCAGACATGTTTTTCAGCGCTTGCGGAAAAGCGAAACTTTTACGGAGATGATACATTCGGCCGGTCTCAGTGAAAAAGAAGGCGTATTGACACGCCCAACGGTTCTGGATTCCCTAGCAAAAGATTTAATTCGGTTCATGCTTCGGCTTGGCACCCTATGGGATCACGTTCATTTAATCGTCAGAGGCCGAGAAATGGAAACGGCTGGCATATATGCCTGACGGGTGGTAGTCGGCATTTGTAGCAAGCATACCCGGCCCTTAGCGCCTGACCGTCGCTAAGTGAACCTGCTGGCGACCTAAAAACGTGAGCATTCGCGTAAACTCAATGAGTTTTATGACATTGTGGAGTCGTGCAGTCCTAGCCCTTACCGTTTTCATAACCCTGATCAGCTTAACGCCTGTTTTAGGCGACTGCTGGAACCTTGGCATCTAACTCAATGTTAAGGGCTTTCATGACGGCTAGCATCGTCTTTAGAGTAGGATTGCCATTCTTGCTGAAGGAGCGGGAAAGCTGTTCGCGGGAAAGCCCGGTTTGGTCTGCAATCCGGGCCATTCCTTTGGCGCGGGTAACAACGCCCATCGCGTGCGCGATGTAGCGGGTGTCATAGGTTCGGAGCGCCTCGGACATGAAAACAGCAATCGCTTGATCAGAACTCAGATCCTCGGCGGGATCGTAGAGCGTCAGTTTTCTACCATTTAAATACAGGCTTCCAACTTCAGGCTGGGCGCAGTCAATTCCACCCGTGTTTGCTGTCCATGCCCCGAATTGACGGCTTGATGTGTTTTGACTAACCCAAACCGCTTTAGAACACGGATATCACGGGAGATTGCTGTTCTGTTGCGATGAGTTGCCTTAGCAAGCTCCGAAATTGAGCCTGGACCTTGGCGAATGCACTGGATGAGGCGCAGTTTAGCGGCGCTCAAGCACTGCAACATCTCTGAAGGGTCTTCAAAGATCACCGTATGGGAAGTAGGTAGCGCTTCGCCTTGATCGGCAGCGCGCATGATATGTTTGACCCGCGCAAGAAAATCCTCCGCGTGCCCTGTCTTAACGGTGACGGCTTGAGAGAGAGTCATGTAATGCTCTCCACTTCTATTTTGATCAATTTACAGTCACAACCCATGCACCTTCCGAACCCCCTCCTCAATGGCTTTCATATCTTCTGGGCTGATGCGGCCTATCCGCTTTCCAAGACGGCGTTTATCGATGGTGCGGACCTGATGGCACAAAGCCATTGACCTGGATTTTCCAGCGGAGGGCACAGGCACAATTAGGGGCGGCAAGGCACGTGGAGAGGAAGTCAGCGGCACTACACCGACTGTACGCAAGCGCTTGTTAAAAGCCGTCAGCGTCAGAATCATACAGGGACGCGCCTCCCCCTGCTGTTCACTGCCAATTGTGGGTTCCAGATTGACTCGATAGATTTCTCCACGCTCCAACACCTGTTCAGCTATCACAAGGTCGTGTCGATCAGCCCATCACGCACTGTAGCCTCCCATAACACCGTATCTGCACGCGCCTGTGCAAAATCCGGATGGGCGGCAAACTCTTCAGCAATCGCCTCCAGCGCCTTTTCTCGCTTGTCGAGAATGCTTTCCATCAAACTTTGAATCGTGCGGCTACGTTCGCTCGCAGGCACGACTTCGTTAAATCGCATCAGGACTTCTGGTGAGATGGTGTAAGAAGCACGTAAAGCAGGCATATCGACCTCCTTTTATAAAAGGTATGCAGTAATACTACATACTAGTCGTCAATCAGTCAAATCTCTATAACCACCCTATACACGAAGACCGTTGTTTCTGCTTCTCCCATATTGAAACCGTTCCACAGGGTTGATTTCGCGTTCATAGCAAAGCCTTAAGTCCTGTTAGCGTGGAGGGGATTCATTAAAAAGCCCTGAAACGCATGTTCTGTATCGCTCCACGCAGCCCCGCTGCTCACTGCCTGGCTCGGCACTGCCTGTCTGGATGTGCCTTTCGTTTCCCTGCATGAGGCTGTGCTGTGAACAGACCCAACCGACCGATCATGACCTACCACGGCGGCAAATGGCGGCTGGCGGACTGGATTATTTCCCATTTCCCGCCGCATCGCATCTACGTGGAACCGTTCGGCGGAGCGGCCTCGGTGTTGATGAAAAAGTCCCGCAGTCGGGGCGAGGTCTACAACGATTTGGACGATGAAATCGTAAACGTGATGCGGGTGTTACAGGATGCGACGCTGCGTGAGCAACTGGCTGAGGTTTTGTCTTTTACCCCCTATGCGCGCGCCGAGTTCAAACGGGCGTGGGGAACCTATCGTCGATGCGGTCGAACGGGCCCGCCGCACGCTGATTCGCGCTCAGATGGGTTTTGGTTCCGCAGGTGCGACCAAATCCAGCACGGGATTTCAACTGGATGTGAAGTATCACGCAGGCGGCAACCAGCGCCATTGGGCGCGTTTGCCCCAACGTTTGCAGGATTTTGGACTGCGCTTGCAGGGCGTATTGCTGGAAAACCGCCCTGCGTTACAGGTGTTGCGCGACCACGATACGCCGGACACCCTGTTCTATGTCGATCCGCCGTATCTGCACGCGACCCGCCGCTTAAGTGGCGCGGTGTATCGATACGAGATGCGCGAGGCGGATCATATCGAGTTGCTGGATGCGTTGCGTGCGTTGAAAGGCTATGTCGTGCTCAGCGGCTATCCAAATCCGCTCTACGATGACGCTTTGAAAGGTTGGCGGCGGGTGAAAAAGCAGACGCATATTTTCGCCAACAAGGGATCGGGTGTGCGTACCGAAGTCCTGTGGTTGTCGCCCAATATACCAATACCCGCGCCCGAACAGTCTTTGGCATCCGGCCAAGTGCTGTCTACATTGAGCGCAGGGTAGGGCACCGCCATGTTTCGCATTGCTCGCCTCAAGCGCGTCTTCAGCCTCTGTCTGCTGACGAGCGGACTATTGGGCGCGGGGATCGCGCAAGCGGACCCTGGCTGCCGAAACGCGCAGCTCATCGGCCCCAAACTCATCACCGATATCTGCTGGTCGTGCCTGTTTCCAATCCGGATTGCAGGCGTGCCGATCTCCGGCGCGGGTGGCCGTGTCCCAGAGGGCGCGGTTCAAAGCCCGTTGTGTACCTGTCGAGACGGGGCCGGTCTGCCAAGACCCGGTGTGACGACCTCGATGTGGGAACCGGCCCGTCTGGTCGAGTTCCAGCGCGTGCCTGGCTGCTCCTCAGTACTGAACGGCACGCGCTTTCCGTTTACCCGCACTTTCCAAGGGCATCATGGCACGGGAGAGATGGACGGCGGCGATGGCTCCTTTATGCACTATCACTTCTATGCCTTTCCGCTGTTGGCCTTGCTGGATGTGTTCGTTCGGCCCAACTGCAACCCCGATGGTTATATGGACCTGGATGTACTGTATTTCTCGGAACTGGATCCGACCTGGAACAACGACAAGCTGGCCTTTTTCACCAATCCCGAAGCAGCAGCGGTTGCCAATCCGATTGCAGCAAGTGCCTGCACAGCGGATGCGGCCTCTGCGATGACAGGTAAACCCCTTAAGCAACTGTTCTGGTGCGCGGGCAGCTGGGGAACGATTTATCCGCTCAGCGGTCATCAAAACGGCGGCAAAGGGGTAATTCGAGACTCCAGTCTTTTACCAGCGCGCGTGCTGGCAGCCTTGCACCGGCGGGGTTTGTCCTGGCGCACGATGGGTGCGGATGCGATGTGTAAGGGGGTGATCGATCCGACGTTGCCGAAGACGCAATACAAATTCACGCTACTCCATCCAGTGCCAGAGACGCATTCGGCGCATGTGATCGGGGAATCGGCGCTGAACTGGGGTATCGCTAAAACCATTCCGGCGGTCGGTCAAGACCCGATCTATACGATTTGGCGTTGGAACGACTGCTGCAATAACTGAGGGGGCGGTCATGTTTCGGCGTTCATTGCTCAAGTCCACCGCTTATCTGCTCTTGCTCACCTTTCCCTTGCAGTCGGTGGTGGCGGCCAGCGGCGGAGCTGCCCCCCAGCCCACTGTTCCCCAAGCTGAGCAAGCAGTCGCCGATCACACGCCAGAGAGGGGAAATAGGCGTCGTGAGGCAGAGAATCAACCTCAAACGCCGGATTTTTCAGAACTTGGGAAAACGGCCAAGGCATTGGGGAAAGACCAAGCCGCGTCGCTTAAAAAGCATGCCGCTGTGGTACAGGAAGGAACCGTCACGGTTCCGCAGCTGAAAGACGGCCGGTTTAAGTCAGGCAACACCCGTGTTCACATGGATGACCTCTTTCCCGGCACGCGCCGAAACCATCCCGACCCGGACGGCACCTATTTCCCCAAAGGACAAAAGCCCGATCTAGCACGGCTCAAACAACTGCACGATGCAAACAAAGAAATGGGCGAGGCGGGTCAATCGGCCAAGAAAGGACTCTGGAAAGATGCTCAAGGCGCTTCCCCTTCACTCGCAGGGTCCGCCTATCAAGTGATACTGGACGCCTCAAAGCGGAGTCGGCCGGATTTCGCAGAAGACCCTGCGCTGGATCAGAGCAAGCAGACCTACGAGAAAATCGATGACATTGCCAAATGGTTCGGTGACTGCAAGTCGGAGACAGGCTATCAAAAGCGCGAGCGCCTGACGCATGTCCCCGAATACCACCACTGTACGCGGCTGTATAAACCCGCGGGCGGCTGCACAATCCAACACACCATCGAGATCGACACGGAACCCACCGACATCGTGTTTCTGGTGGACAATTCATACTCGATGGATACGGTGATCGCGGATTTGCGCAACAACGTGCGCACCTTCGCCAATCTGATGATGCA